>NZ_JAKRNH010000003.1:0-52165 GCF_022346985.1 Micrococcus sp. ACRRV | reverse complement strand
CCCAGCTCGGCGCCCTCGACTCCCTCCTCCCCGCCGGCGGAGCCTCCCGCACCGACCTCGTCCACCACCTCGAGCTCCAGCACTCCGCCACCCGCTCCACCGACCCCGGCCGCACCGCGCGGCGCTCGCGGACCGCCCGCCCCCGCCAGGTGGACGGCCAGCTCGCCCTGGACGTGCCGGACACGGAGCTCACCGCCCTGACGCCGCTGTTCCCGGAACCCAGCCGGGACGCGGCGGTGCGCACGGAGCTGGACCTCACCGCCCTGGACGTCACGGCGCACCTGATGGACTCCCACGCCCCCTACCTGGGCGCGCTCGGCGTCACCCGGGCGGAGGACCTGCTCTCCCTGCGCTCCCAGTCCCGGGTGCTCGTGGCCGGGGTGCGGGTGGCCACGCAGACCCCGCCGATGCGCTCGGGCAAGCGCGTGGTGTTCGTCTCCGTGGACGACGGCACCGGTTGCGTGGATGCGTCCTTCTTCACCGAGGCCCAGCACGCCTCGGGGGAGATGCTCTTCTCCGCCCGGCTGCTGCTGATCGAGGGCACCGTCCGGCGCACCGGGGCGCGGGCGGTGTCCGTCCAGGGTGTGCGGGCCTGGGACCTGCACCGCCCGGAGCGCCTGCCGGACCCGGACTACCTGGACGCCACACGCGAGCAGTGGCGGGCCTGGCTCGCCGCGGACCGCAGGGCCGCCGCCGCCCGCCGGCGGGGGGAGACGCCGGTCGGGGCGGTGCCGGACATCCCCCACCACTCCACGGGGGGCTGGCCGGTGAAGGTCCGGGCCGACGTCGCCGTGGGCCGGGAACGCGCCGCGGTGGAGCGCCCCGCCCCGGCGCCCTCGTCCCGGCCGATCCCCGTGCCGCACCCGGAGACGTGGGAGCTGCTGCCCACGCCCGAGTCCTGACCCTCCCGGGCCCCGACCCGCCCCGGGACCCCGCCGGCCGCGGCGCGCCTAGAATGGTCCGCGGCTGGCGGTGGCCCCCGTACGCCATCGGCCATGAAGCCTGACCCCGAGAAGGAGACCTCGTGAGCGAGTCGAACCCCATCCTGCTGACCGTCGACGGTGAGATGCGGGAGGTGACCCACGCGATCACCGGCGCCGAGCTGTTCAAGGACCAGCCCACCGCGGTGGTCATGCGCGTGGATGGCCAGCTCTGGGACCTCTCCCGCGAGCTGCACGGCGGTGAGGCCGTCGAGTCCGTGGACATCACCGAGCAGGACGGCCTGAACGTGCTGCGCCACTCCACCGCCCACGTGATGGCCCAGGCCGTGCAGGAGCTCCGCCCCGACGCCAAGCTGGGCATCGGCCCGTTCATCACGGACGGCTTCTACTTCGACTTCGACGTCGCCGAGCCCTTCACCCCCGAGGACCTCAAGCAGCTGGAGAAGATGATGCAGCGCATCGTCAAGTCCGGCCAGACATTCCGCCGCCGCGTGGTCACCGAGGACGAGGCCCGCGCCGAGATGGCGGACGAGCCCTACAAGCTGGAGCTGCTCGGCAAGAAGAACGACGCCGAGGCCGCCGGCGAGGGCGCCACCGTCGAGGTCGGCGCGGGCGAGATCACGATCTACGACAACGTGGACCGCAAGTCCGGCGACGCCGTGTGGTGCGACCTCTGCCGCGGCCCGCACCTGCCCACCACCAAGCTGATCGGCAACGGCTTCGCCCTGACCCGCTCCGCGGCCGCCTACTGGCTGGGCAACGAGAAGAACAAGCAGCTGCAGCGCATCTACGGCACGGCCTGGCCCACCAAGGAGGACCTCAAGGCCTACCAGGAGCGCCTGGCCGAGGCCGAGCGCCGCGACCACCGCAAGCTCGGCGCCGAGCTGGACCTGTTCTCCTTCCCGGACGAGCTGGGCTCCGGCCTGCCCGTGTTCCACCCGCGCGGCGGCATCATCCGCAAGGAGATGGAGGACTACTCCCGCAAGCGCCACGCCGCCGCCGGGTACGAGTTCGTCTACACCCCGCACATCACCAAGCAGCACCTCTACGAGGTCTCCGGCCACCTGGACTGGTACGCGGACGGCATGTTCCCGCCCATGCAGATCGACGAGGTGCGGGACCCGGAGACCGGGCAGATCACCAAGCAGGGGCAGAACTACTACCTCAAGCCGATGAACTGCCCGATGCACAACCTGATCTACCGCTCCCGCGGCCGCTCCTACCGCGAGCTGCCCCTGCGGCTGTTCGAGTTCGGCTCCGTGTACCGGTACGAGAAGTCCGGCGTGGTCCACGGCCTGACGCGCGTGCGCGGCATGACCCAGGACGACGCCCACATCTACTGCACCCGCGAGCAGATGAAGGACGAGCTCACCACCACGCTGAACTTCGTCCTGGACCTGCTGAAGGACTACGGGCTGGACGACTTCTACCTGGAGCTGTCCACCAAGGACCCGGAGAAGTTCGTGGGCTCGGACGAGATCTGGGAGGAGGCCACCCGCACCCTCGCCGAGGTCGCCGAGGCCTCCGGCCTGGAGCTGGTCCCGGATCCGGCGGGCGCCGCGTTCTACGGACCCAAGATCTCCGTGCAGGCCCGCGACGCGATCGGCCGCACCTGGCAGATGTCCACCATCCAGCTGGACTTCAACCTGCCCGAGCGCTTCGACCTCGAGTACCAGGCCGCCGACGGCAGCCGGCAGCGCCCGGTGATGATCCACCGTGCCCTGTTCGGCTCCATCGAGCGCTTCCTGGGCGTGCTCACCGAGCACTACGCGGGCGCGTTCCCCGCGTGGCTGGCGCCCGAGCAGGTCGTCGCGATCCCGGTGGCCGAGGCGTTCAACGACTACCTGGCCGATGTCGTCGCGACGCTGAAGGCCGAGGGGATCCGGGTGCGCCTGGACGACTCCTCGGACCGCTTCCCGAAGAAGATCCGCACCGCCTCCAAGGAGAAGGTGCCGTTCGTGCTCATCGCCGGCGGCGAGGACGCCGAGGCCGGCGCCGTGTCCTTCCGCTACCGGGACGGCTCGCAGGACAACGGCGTGCCCGTGGACGAGGCCGTCGCCCGCATCGTGAAGGCGGTGCGCGAGCGCGAGGTCACCCCGTGACCACCACCCCGCACGACGACGCCGCGGAGGTCTCCGCGGACGGCGCCCCCGCCGGGGAGCGCCCCTACGGTGACCCCGCGGCGGACGCGGCGGCACTGGACGGCTTCGAGCTGCCGGGCACGCCGGACGCGTTCGACCGGCTCTGGAACCCGCACCGGCTGGCCTACATCCAGAAGGGCCCGGAGCAGGTGAAGGACGAGGACACGTGCCCGTTCTGCGCCGCACCCGGCCGGGACGACGAGTCCGCGCTGATCGTGCACCGCGGCGCCACGTGCTTCGTGATCCTCAACCTGTTCCCGTACAACCCGGGCCACCTGCTGATCTGCCCGTATCGGCACATCCCCATGTACACGGACGCCACGGCGGAGGAGACCGCGGAGCTGGCCGACCTGGCGCAGACCGCCATGATCGCCTTCGAGCTGGCCACCCGCCCGAAGGGCTACAACCTGGGCATGAACCAGGGCGTGGCCGGCGGGGCCGGGATCGCCGCGCACCTGCACCAGCACGTCGTGCCCCGCTGGACCGGCGACGGGAACTTCCTGCCGATCATCGCCCAGACGAAGAACATGTCCCAGACCCTGGGCCAGACCCGCGAGATCCTCGCGGACGTGTGGCCGCAGGCCCTGGCCGAGCACGCGGAGCGCCGCGCCCGCAACGCGGCCGCCGCGGCGCAGGCCCCCCGGGCGGACGCCTGATGCTGGACCGCCGCGCGCGGGGGACCACCACCGCCCTGTTCACGCCGCTGGCCCGTCGCCTGCTGCGGGCCGGGGTCACCCCGGACGCGGTGACGGTGGCGGGCACGGTGGGCGTCAGCGCCGCGGCGCTGCTGCTCTACCCGGCCGGCCACCTCTTCTGGGGCACGATCGTCATCACGCTGTTCGTGTTCTCCGACGTGCTGGACGGGGTCATGGCGCGGGAGGCCGGGACGACGGGCCCCTGGGGCTCGTTCCTGGACTCCACCCTGGACCGCGTCCAGGACGCCGCGATCTTCCTCGCGCTGTCCTGGTGGGGGTTCGGCGTCGGGGCGCACCCGGCCGTCGGCGTCCTGGCCGGGGTCTGCCTGGCGCTCGGGATGCTCGTCTCCTATGCGCGCGCCAAGGCCGAGTCCCTCGGCTTCACGGCCGCCGGCGGCATCGCCGAGCGGGCCGAGCGCCTCATCGTCACCCTCGTCTTCGCCGGGCTCACAGGCCTCGGCCTGCCGTCCGCCGTGCTCACGGCCGTCCTCGGCCTGCTCGCGCTGGCCTCCCTGATCACCGTGGCCCAGCGCGTCGCCGGCGTGCGCCGCCAGTCCCGCACCGCCTGAGCGCACGCTTCAGCGCGCGGCGATCGGCGCCACCACGGCATCGGTCACCGCCACGAGGTCGGCGGGGGCGAGTTCGAGGTCGCGGCCGCGCTGCCCGGCGGAGACGTAGAGGACGTCGCCGTCGAGGGCGGAGGAGTCCACGACCACGGGATGCCGCTGGCGCTGCCCCAGCGGGGAGATCCCGCCGCGCACGTACCCGGTGCGCCGCTCGGCGACCGCCAGGTCGGCCATGGCGACCTTCTTCACGCCCAGCGCCGTGGCCGCGGCGCGCAGGTCCAGCTGCCCGGACACGGGAACGCAGCACGCCGCGAGCGAGCCGTCCGGCAGCGCGACCATCAGCGTCTTGAACGTCCGCTCGGGCGGCACGCCCAGCGCCTTGGCGGCCTGCACGCCGAACCGCTCGCCGGCGGCGTCGAGGTGGACGTCGAAGGACAGCACCCGGTGCGGCACGCCCGCATCCACGAGGGCCCGGATCGCGGGGGTCGCGGCCCCGTGGGCGGCGTCGGCGGCCTTCCTCCGGCCCATCGGCTCAGGCGATCCCGGCCTGCTCGCGCACGTTGCGCTTGATGCGGCCGAGCATCGCGGACATCCCCCGCAGGCGCAGCGGGGTCAGGGCCTTCTGCAGGCCCAGGCGGGAGGGGATGTCCTCGGGGACGGCGAGGACCTGCCGGGCGGTGCATCCGTCCAGGCCCTGGGTGAGCACGGAGGCGAAGCCGCGCGTGGTGGGGGCCTCGGGCGGGGAGGAGATGAACAGGCGGACCACGGCGTCGTCGCCGGTGGCCCCGTCCTCCAGCTCCACGGCGAGGAACAGCGGGGACTGGCACTCCACGACCTGCTCCATCTCGTCCTCATGCCCGGCGTAGCGCTCGGGCAGGGCGGGCAGCTCGTCGGAGAACTCCAGGAGCAGCTCCAGCTTCTGCGGGTCGGGCACCCCGGCGAAGTCGTCGACGATCTCAGCAAGGTTCGCGGGCACGGCGGTGTCGGTCATGGTCCCCGAGTCTACCGACGACGACGGCGCCCGCCCCGGGAGAGGGGACGGGCGCCGTCGAGGACGGGGCCGGGGCCGGCCCGGCGGCGGCCCGGACGGTCTCCGCCGGCTCAGCGGGCGGGGGCCTCGCCCGGCTCGTCGCCGAGTGCGATGGGCAGGCGCACGCCGTTGCCCCACTCGGTCCAGGAGCCGTCGTAGTTGCGCACGTTCTCGTAGCCGAGCAGCTGCTTGAGCACGAACCAAGTGTGCGAGGAGCGCTCACCGATCCGGCAGTAGGCGATCACGGAGTCGGACTCGCCGAGGCCGGCGCCCTCCTTGTAGATCTCCTCCAGCTCGGCGCGGGACTTGAAGGTGCCGTCCTCGTTGGCGGCCTTGGCCCACGGCACGGAGGCGGCGGTCGGGATGTGGCCGCCGCGCAGGGTGCCCTCCTGGGGGTAGCCGTCCATGTGCGTGGTCTCGCCGGTGTACTCCTTGGGGGAGCGGACGTCCACCAGGGGGGTGGAGCCGATCGCGGCGAGCACGTCCTCGCGGGCGGCGCGGTCGGTCGCGTCGTCGCGCTGGGACACGGGGTAGGAGGGCGCGGGGGTGACCTCGGGGACCTCGCGGGTGGTGGGGCGCCCCTCGGCGATCCACTTGTCGCGGCCGCCGTTCATGAGGCGCACGTCGCGGTGGCCGTAGAGGGTGAACACCCAGAGGGCGTAGGCGGCCCACCAGTTGGACTTGTCGCCGTAGAACACCACGGTGGTGTCCGGGCCGATGCCCTTGGACGCCACGAGCTCGGCGAACGCCTCGGGGCCCACGAAGTCGCGGGAGACCGGGTCGTTGAGCTCGGTGTGCCAGTCGATCTTCACGGCGCCGGGGATGTGGCCGGTGGAGTAGAGGAGGGTGTCCTCGTTCGACTCGAGGACCACCACGCCCTCGTCGTCGATGTGGTCCGCCACCCACTGGGTGGAGACGAGCTTCTCGGGGTGGGCGTACTCGGCGAACTCGGCGGGGGTTTCGGTCATGGCGTTCCTGCCTTCACATCGGGACGGGCCCGTCCGGGCCCCTGGGCGTTCTCGGCACGACGACGCCGCGCGCCGTGTGCTCTCGACCGTCAGATTACGCCACACCCATGCGACGTAATAGGCGCAGGCGGGCGGTCCGGCGACACGGGAGGTCATGTGGCCCGGCCGGTAGCATGGCGGGACCACGCCGCCGTCACGAGAGAGGGAGCGCCCGTGCCCCAGACCGTCCACCTCGCAGACCGCTCGCCGCAGGTCTCCGCGGACCAGCTCCTCGCGGGCCTCCACCCGTCGTACCGCTTCGGGGAGGTCTCGTTCGACTCCTACATCCCGGATCCGGCGCACCCCTCCCAGGCGCAGGCCGTGGAGCGGCTGCGCAGGTTCGCGGCGAGCCTCGGAGGCCCCCGCGGGGGCTCCGGCGGGGGCGGCTTCCTCGGCGGCCTGTTCGGCGGAGGGAGGAAGCGCGGGCCGGAGCCCGCGGGCATCTACCTCGACGGCGGCTTCGGCGTCGGCAAGACCCACCTCCTGGCCTCCACCTGGCACGCGGCCCCGGGACCCAAGGCGTTCGGCACCTTCGTCGAGTACACGAACCTGGTGGGCGCGCTGTCCTTCCGCCAGGCCGTGGACGTGCTCAAGGGCTACACCCTGGTGTGCATCGACGAGTTCGAGCTGGACGACCCGGGTGACACCGTCCTCATGTCCCGCCTGATGCGTGAGCTGGCCGACGCCGGCGTCCGCCTGGTGGCCACGTCCAACACGCTGCCGGGCTCGCTGGGCGAGGGGCGCTTCGCGGCGCAGGACTTCAAGCGGGAGATCCAGGTCCTCGCGGACCAGTTCGAGGTCATCCGTGTGGACGGTGAGGACTACCGCCACCGCGGCCTGTCCGCCGCCCCCGAGCCCCTGGCCGACGACGCCGTGGAGTCCACGGCGCAGGCGAACTTCCCGCACGCCGACGTCGTCTCCGTGGACGACTTCGCCGCGCTCACCGCGATGCTCTCCCGCGTGCACCCCTCCCGCTACCGCGAGCTCGTCAAAGACGTGGACGTGGCGGCGTTCCACGACGTGCAGACCATCACGGAGCAGGCCACGGCGCTGCGCTTCGTGGTGTTCGCCGACCGGCTCTACGACAAGGACGTGCCCGTGGTGGCCTCCGGCGTGCCGTTCGACCAGCTCTTCACGTCCGAGATGATGCACGGCGGCTACATGAAGAAGTACTTCCGCACGGTGTCCCGCATGACCGCGCTGGTCCGCGAGGGCCAGACGGGCGAGACCGTGGAGAAGTGACCTCCGGCGTCCGCTGAGGTCCTCAGGATCCCCCCGACGACGGCGACGCACCCTTCCGGGGGTGCGTCGCCGTCGTCGTCCGTGGGGGAGGGGGCGGGCGGTGCCCTGCATCGGGGGATGCGCGAAGGGCCCCTCCGAACGGAGGGGCCCTTCCCATGGAGCGGATGACGAGATTCGAACTCGCGACCTCCACCTTGGCAAGGTGGCGCTCTAGCCAACTGAGCTACATCCGCGTGGTGCGATCCTCACGGATCTCATCCGTGCGCGATACTGGGTTCGAACCAGTGACCTCTTCCGTGTCAGGGAAGCGCGCTACCGCTGCGCCAATCGCGCTCGACCTCAGCCCGGGGGCTTCGGCAAGCTTGCCGCCGTTCCTCATCGGAAGGGCCTGCGAGGTCGGGACGGGATTCGAACCCGCGTATACGGCTTTGCAGGCCGCTGCCTCGCCTCTCGGCCACCCGACCAGGGATGGGGGACTTGCGAGCGGATGACGAGATTCGAACTCGCGACCTCCACCTTGGCAAGGTGGCGCTCTAGCCAACTGAGCTACATCCGCATGATGGGCTTCGCAGCACCGGTTCAGAACCGTTCTCCGCGATTTCCAACGAGAAAGAACTCTAGACCATCTTCGCGGCGGATGCCAAATCGAGGATCGGGGGAGCGTGTCGTGTCCGGTCGTTCGGCCAGAATGGAGCACCATGACGCAGCCTCGCCTCGCCCACCAGACGCCCCAGGGACGCATGTACGCGCGCTCCCTCTCCGGGCTGCCGGAGGTCCCCTCGATCACCACCGTGATCGGCATGGAGAGGACCGACCTGGACGGCTGGGTGGGGTGGATGGCGGCCAACGCCGTCGCCCAGGACCCTCGCCTGGGGGAGTCGCTGGGCTCGCCCGCGCGCCTGCGGCAGGTGGCCAAGCAGTCCGCCGACGCCGCCGCCCGCTACCGCGATGCCGCCGCCGAGCGCGGGGACCGCGTCCACGACTACGCCGAGCAGGTGGCCCTGCGTGCCCTGGGGCGGCCCCACACCATGGCCGCGTCCCGCGAGGAGCTGCAGCGTCACGGCGAGGGCGCCTACGCCGACCGCTTCGACGAGTGGTGGGACCTCTACGACGTCCAGCCCGTGGCCGCCGAGATCACCGTCTGGAACCACTCCGTGGGCTACGCCGGGACCCTGGACCTCGTGGCGCGGATCGGCGGGCGCCTCTGCCTCATCGACTACAAGACCAAGGGCACCGGGCGCGACGGCCGCGTGAAGGCCCTGGACCCGAAGGTGGTCATGCAGCTCACCGCCGGGCTCAAGGCGGAGGAGTCGCTCGTGGACGCGGAGGCCGGCACGTGGGAGCCCTGGGCGCACGGCGGGGCGGAGATGCTGCTCGGCGTCGCGCTGGGGGAGACGGAGGTGGCGGTCCACCAGGCCAACAACGCCGCGCTGCCCCGCCACTGGCACAAGTTCTGGGCCCTGCGGCAGGTGTGGAAGCACGCCCTCGCCGTGGACGACGCCGGACCCGCCCTCCGTGTGATCGGCCCGCCCCCCGTGTCCGTCCCGGGAGCGGCCGGCGGCCTGAGCGCCGCCCGCGCGGCCGCCTTCGGGGCACCGCCGGCCGTGGCGCACGACCCGGGGACGTCCGCCCCCGCCGATAGGCTTCAACCGTGACCGTCCTGACCCTGCGTACCGTGCCCGACCCCGTCCTGCGCACCCCCGCCGCGCCCGTCGCCGCCGGGCAGGACGTGCGGGCCCTCGTGGAGGACATGGTGGAGACCATGCACGCCGTGGGCGGCGTGGGCCTGGCCGCGCCCCAGGTCGGCGTGGGCCTGCGCGTGTTCGTGTTCGACTGCGCCGGCGCGTCCGGCCACGTGCTCAACCCCGTCCTGGAGACGTTCGGCAGTCCCGTCCGCGAGCCCGGCGAGGGCTGCCTGTCCGTCCCCGGGCTGCGCTACCACCCGGCCCGCGCCGAGCGCGCGGTGGTCCGCGGCGTCGACGTGGGCGGGAATCCGGTGGAGCACCGCGGCGAGGGCCTGCTGGCCCGCTGCCTCCAGCACGAGACCGACCATCTGGACGGGATCCTCTATGTGGACCGCCTGGACGGGGACGACCGCCGCGAGGCCCGGCGCCGCCTGCGCGCCGACGCCCCCGATCCGGAGGCGGAGCGCATCCGCGCCCGCCGGGACGCCCTGGCCGGCTCGGTCTTCGGCGCCCGACCGTCGGTGTCCCCCTCCGCCGCCCGCACGACCCCCCGCCGAGGAGCACAGTGAGCATCCCCGAGACCGCCCTCAGCCCCGACGCCGGCAGCGCGCCGGCACGATCGCTGCGCGTCCTGTTCGCCGGCACGCCCGAGGCTGCCGTGCCCGTCCTCCGCGCGCTGGTGGGCTCAGCCCACGAGGTCGCCGGCGTGCTCACCCGCACCGACGCCCCCGTCGGCCGCAAGCGCGTGCTCACCCCGTCGGCCGTGGCCCGGGCCGCCGCCGAGTCCGCGCCCGACGTGCCCGTCCTCAAGGCCGACCGGCTGCGCGGCCCGGAGGCGGCGGAGGTGCTCGAGGCCATCCGCGCGCTCGAGGCGGACGTGGCGGTCGTCGTCGCCTACGGGGCCCTTGTGCCCGCGGAGGCGCTGACCATCCCGGCGCACGGGTGGCTGAACCTGCACTTCTCCCACCTGCCGGCCTACCGCGGGGCCGCTCCCGTGCAGCGCGCCCTCATGGACGGGGTCGAGCGCACCGGCGCGGACGTGTTCCAGCTCGAGGAGGGCCTGGACACCGGTCCCGTGTTCGCGCGGATCGGCCGGGACGTCGCCCCCGAGGGCACCGCCGGTGACCTCCTCGCCGCGCTCGCCGAGGACGGCGGGCCGCTCGTGCTCGAGGTGCTCGACGCCCTCGCGGCCGGCGAGGCCCGGTCCGTGCCGCAGACCGGTGAGCCCACCCACGCCCCCAAGCTCACCGCCGCCGACGGCCTGGTGGACGCCGCGGCGGGGACGCGCGAGGTCGCCGCCCGGATCAACGGCACCACCCCCGAGCCAGGGGCGTGGGGCTGGCTCGTGCCGGCCGGGGAGGCGGACGCCGCCCCCGCGCGGCTCAAGCTGGGCGGCGTGGTCCCGACGCACCCCGGGGAGGACGGCTGGCCCGAGGCCGCCGAGGCGGCCGCCCCCGGGGCGATCGTCGCCGCGGGCGGGACGGCGTGGCTGCGCACCGCCGGCGGCGCTGTCCGCCTGGACCAGGTGCAGCCGGCGGGCAAGAAGCCCATGTCCGCCGCCGACTGGGCCCGGGGCCTCACCGCGCCGGTGCGGTTGCTGGCCGGGGACGAGCTCGCCGCCCACCAGGCGGCACTGGACGCGGAGGCGGCCCGCAGGGCCGCGCAGCAGGCCGCGGCACGCGCCGCGCAGGCAGGGGAGGGCGCATGAGCGCTGGACAGGGCGGATCGACCGGACGCGGTGCCGGTCAGGGCGGCCGGGGACGAGGCGGTGCCGAGGGACGGCAGGGCCCCGGCGGCCGGCAGGGTGCTGGCGGGCAGGACCGCCGCGATGCCCAGGGCCGGCAGCGGAACCGCGGCGCCTCCGGCACGGGGCGCCATCGCACGACCCTGGCGCCGAAGGAACGCGCCCGCCGGGCCGACCCGGCCCGGCGGGTCGCGTTCGAGGTGGTGCGGGCGGTCCACGCCGAGGACGCGTACGCGAACCTCGTGCTGCCCGCCCGCATCCGGCAGGGGCGCCTGGACCGCCGTGACGCCGGGTTCGCCACGGAGCTGACCTACGGGACGCTCCGTGAGCAGGGTCTCTACGACGCCGTCCTGGCCCGCTGCGTGGACCGCGCGCTCGACGCGCTCGACGCCCCGGTCCTGGACGCGCTGCGCCTGGGCGCCCACCAGCTGCTGGGCATGCGTGTGCCCGCACACGCCGCCCTCGACGCGACGGTCGCCCTCGTGCGCGCGGAGGTCGGCGCCGGACCCGCGGGATTCGTCAACGCCGTGCTGCGCCGCGTCTCCGAGCGGCCCCGCGAGGACTGGCTCGCGGAGGTCGCGCCGGCCGACGGCGGCGACACCGCCCGCGCGGTGCGCCACTCCCATCCGGCATGGATCGTCCGCGCCCTCCGCCAGGCCCTCGCCGGCCACCCCGGCACTGCGGACGTGGAGGACCGCGACGCCGAGCTGGAGGCGCTGCTCGCCGCAGACAACGCGGCCCCGGTCGTGAACCTCGTCGGGCTCCCCGTGCCCGGCGGCCGCGAGGCCCTCGCCTCCGCGCTGGGGGACGGCGCCGAGCCCCACCCCCTGACCCCGGACGCGGCCCTGCACGCCGGCGGCGACGCCGGCCGCCTCCCCGGCGTCCGGGAGGGCGTGCTGCGCGTCCAGGACGCCGGGTCCCAGCTCACCGCGCGGGCCCTGGCCGCGGTGCCCGCCGCGTCCGGCCGCGACGCCGGCGGCCGGAAGGCCGAGCGCTGGCTGGACCTCTGCGCCGGGCCCGGCGGCAAGGCCGCCCTGCTCGCCGCCCTGGCCTCCGAGCGCGGGGCCACGGTCCTGGCCAACGAGGTCGCCCCGCACCGCGCGGACCTCGTCCGGTCCGCGCTGGCAGGCGTGCCCGCGTCCGCGTGGGAGGTGCGTACCGGTGACGGGCGGACCATCGCGGAGGACGCCCCCGCCGGCGGCTTCGACCGGATCCTCGTCGACGCCCCCTGCACCGGACTGGGCGCGCTGCGGCGTCGCCCCGAGTCACGGTGGCGGCGCACCCCGGCCGACCTCGCCGAGCTGACCGGCCTGCAGGCCGAGCTGCTGGACGCGGCCGTCGGCGTGCTCGCCCCCGGCGGCGTGCTGGCCTACGTCACCTGCTCGCCGCACGTGGCCGAGACGCTGGTGCAGGTGCAGGACCTGCTGCGGCGGCACCCGGTGCTCGAGCAGCTCGACGCCCCGGCGGCCCTGCAGGACGTGGCCCTCGCCGACCTCGGCCTCGCCGCGCCGGAGGACGCGGACCCGGTCCTCGCCCGCACCGCGCAGCTGTGGCCCCACCGGCACGGCACGGACGCGATGTTCCTGGCCCTGTTCCGTGCGCCCGTCGCCTGAGCGGCCTGTCCGAACACACCTGCAGCCACCGACCGCCCCGAGGAGCACCGTGAGCGCCCACCCCTGCATCCACCCCTCGATCCTCTCGGCGGACTTCGCCCGCCTCGCCGACGAGCTGGCCCGCATCCCCGGCTCGGACGCCGTCCACGTGGACGTCATGGACGGTCACTTCGTGCCGAACCTGACCCTGGGGCTCCCCGTGGTGGAGGCCATCCGGGCGGCGACGGACCTGCCCTTGGACATCCACCTGATGATCGAGGACGCCGACCGCTGGGCTCCCGCCTACGCCGACGCCGGGGCGGAGTCCGTGACGTTCCACGCCGAGGCGGCCCGCGCGCCGATCGTCCTGGCCCGCTCCCTGCGGGCCGCCGGGGCGCAGGCCGGTCTGGCGGTGCGACCAGCCACCCCGATCGAGCCGTACCTGGACCTGCTGCCCGAGCTGGACATGCTCCTGATCATGACCGTCGAGCCCGGCTTCGGTGGGCAGTCGTTCCTGGACGTGACGCTGCCCAAGATCCGCCGGGCGCGGCAGGCCCTCGACGGTGCCCCCGTGCCGGTGCGACTCCAGGTGGACGGCGGCGTGAACCGGGAGACGATCCTCCGTGCCGCCGAGGCGGGCGCCGACGTGTTCGTGGCCGGTTCCGCCGTGTTCGGCGCCGACGACCCCGGCGCCGCGATCGCCGGTCTGCGCGATCTGGCTGCCGGCGTCGCCCCCGCGTGCCATACTCGCTGACAGCAACGTGCTCCGAGATGCGGTGGAAGTCCGCACCGGCGGTGACAGCCCGCTAACCGCGCGTCCGCCCCTCGCCCGAGGGACCCGGACCGCGGCCTGACCGGTGGAATTCCGGTGCCGACCGTACAGTCGGGATGGGAGAGGCACGCGGCCGAGCCCTCCTGCGCCCGTCGGCGCGGACAGGGTCCCGGAGCGCACCCCTCGGAGCCTGATCCGAGGAGGAACCGGTCGGCATGCAGTCGCTCGTGGACGTCTTCAACTGGACCATCCCCGTCGCCGGCGGCGGCCTGCTCATGCGCGAGGTCGTCGGCAACGTGTTCGGGCTCGCCTCCGCCCTGGGCGGCATGGCCCGCAAGGTCTGGGCGTGGCCGGTGGGCATCCTCGGCAACCTGCTGCTCCTCACCGTCTTCCTGGCCTCCCTGTTCAACGACGCCCCCCACGCCACGCTCCTCGGCCAGGCCGGCCGCCAGGTCATGTTCATCGCCGTGTCCGTCTACGGCTGGAAGCGCTGGCGGGACGCTCAGCGCGGCCGGGCCGACCACGCGCCCGCCATCACCCCGGAATGGGCCGGCTGGGGCAACCGGGCCTTCCTGGCGGTCGCCCTGGTGCTGGGCACCGTGGCCCTCACCCCGGTCTTCCGCGCGCTCGGCTCGTGGGAGCCGGTGTGGGCGGACGCCTGGACGTTCGTCGGCTCGCTGCTGGCCACGTACGGCATGGCCCGCGGCTGGGTGGAGTTCTGGCTGATCTGGGTGGCCGTCGACGTCGTCGGCGTGCCCCTGCTGTGGTCCTCCGGGTACTACGCGTCCGCCGTGATGTACGCCTTCTACGGGGCGTTCACCCTGACCGGCTTCTTCGTGTGGATGCGTGCCCGGGACCGGGACAAGCCCGCCGTCGAGACCCTCCTGCCGGACGGCCCCGCACCCGAGGAGGCCGCCCGATGAGTGCCCCTGCCGCCCGCCACGACGACGCCGGCCGGCCCGCCGAGCCCCTCGACCTCGCGGCGGCGGCCGCCCTCGCCGGCGTGCGCGGCGCCAACCCGCTGGTCGGGGCCGTGATCACCGGCCCCGACGGCGCCGTCCTGGCTGTCGGGCACCACCGCGGCCGCGGCACCGCCCACGCCGAGGTCGACGCCCTGAACCGCTGGGCGGCCGCCCGCGCCGCGGATCCGTCCCTCCACGTCGACCCGGCCGCCTGCACCATCCACGTCACCCTCGAGCCGTGCGACCACACCGGCTCCACCGGGCCCTGCGCCGGCGCCATCCTCGACGCCGGCCTGGGGGCCGTCCGCTACGCGGTCGCCGACGCCACCGGCACCGCGGGCGGGGGAGCTGCCCGCCTCACGCGCGCCGGGCTGCGCGTCGAGGGCCCCACCGGGCACGCCGCCTCGGCCGCCCTCACCGCCCGCTGGCGGCGCGTGCGCGACGCCGGCCGCCCGTGGATCACCGTGCACCTGGCCCAGTCCCTCGACGGGAGGGCCGCCGCCGCGGACGGCACCAGCCGGTGGATCACCGGCCCCGCCTCCCGAGCCCACGCCCACGCGGTGCGGGCCCGCGTGGACGCGGTCGTCTGCGGCACCGGCACCGTGGCCGCCGACGACCCGCGCCTCACCGCCCGGGACGCCGCCGGGGAGCAGCTGCCCGTCCAGCCTGTGCCCGTGGTCATGGGGGAGCGCGACCTCCCCGCCGGCGCAGCCCTGGCCGCCCGCGCCGACCTGATCCACGTGCGCTCCCACGACCCCCGCGCCGTGCTCGCGGCGCTGGCCTCCCGCCCCGGCCCGTGGCCGCACGGCGGCTCGCGCCCCGGCCACGTGCTGATCGAGGGCGGCCCCCACGTCCTCGGGGCCTGGCTGGCCGCCGGCCTCGTGGACGAGGTGTTCGCCTACACCGCACCGGTGCTGCTCGGGGACGGACTGCCCGGCGTCGCCGGCCTGGACGTCCCCACCCTCGCCGCGGGCCACCGGTGGGCGCCCGACCCCGCCGAGGACGGACCCGTGCGCGCCCTCGGCGACGACGTCCTCACCCACCTCGCGCCCGTCACCGACCCCGCCGACTGACGCCGACCGAAGGAGCCCCATGTTCACCGGGATCATCACCCACCTCGGCACCGTCCTCTCCCTCGAGGAGCGCCCGGAGACCGACACCGCCGTCCTCACCGTGGACGCGGGCGGCGCCCTCGACGGCCTGCCCGCCGGCGGCTCCCTCGCCGTGGACGGGGTCTGCCTCACCGCCCTCGACGACGACGCCGCCTCCGCCGCGCCCGGCGTCTTCCGCGCCGACCTCATGGGCCAGACCCTGCGCATGACCAGTCTCGGCGGCCGTCGCCCCGGGGACCGCGTCAACCTGGAGCGCTGCCTGCGCCCCACCGACCACCTCGACGGGCACGTCGTCCAGGGCCACGTCGACGGCACTGGCACCGTCCTGGCGGTCAGCCCGCACGGGGACTGGACCACGCTGCGCATCGGCCTGCCCGCCCGCCTGGCCCGCTACGTCGCGGCCCAGGGGGCCATCGCCCTCCAGGGCGTGTCCCTCACCGTCACCGGCGTGTCCCCGGCGGACGCGCGCGAGCACTGGTTCGAGGTTGGCCTCATCCCCGCCACCCTCGAGGCCACCACCCTGGGGCGGCTGGCCGCGGGGGACACCGTCAACCTGGAGACCGACGTCCTCGCCCGCTACGCCGAGCGTCTCGCCGCGATCCCCGCCCCGACCACCGAGGAGCCCCACGCATGAGCATCGACACCGCCGTCGAGCCCGCCGCCCCGGTGGACATCCGCCTGGACCCCGTCGCCGACGCCGTCGCCGCGATCGCGCAGGGTCGGCCCGTCGTCGTCGTGGACGACGCCGACCGGGAGAACGAGGGCGACCTCATCTACGCCGCGGCCCTGGCCACCGACGCCGTCACCGCGTTCACGGTCCGCCACACCTCCGGCGTGATCTGCGCGCCCCTGCCCGCAGAACTGGCGGACCGCCTGAACCTCCCGCCGATGACCGCCCGCAACGAGGATCCCAAGGGCACCGCCTACACGGTGTCCGTGGACGCGGCCGCCGGGGTCACCACCGGCATCAGCGCAGCTGACCGCACCGTCACCCTGCGCGTGCTCGCGGGGGAGGAGTCCACCGCCGCGGACCTGACCCGCCCCGGCCACGTCTTCCCGCTCCGCGCCGTCCCCGGGGGCGTGCGCGCCCGACGTGGGCACACCGAGGCCGGCGTCGAGCTGTGCGAGCTGGCGGATCTGCCCCCCGTCGCCGCCATCGCCGAGCTCGTCCACGACGACGGCACGATGATGCGCCTGCCCGCGCTGCGCGAGTTCGCGGACGAGCACAGCCTCGTGCTCATCTCCATCGAGGACCTCGTCGCCCACCTGCACGAACACCGCCCCGAGCAGCGCGTCGTCCCCGCGGAGGCCGCCCTGCCCACCGCCCACGGCGACTTCCGCATCTCCGTCCACCCCGACACCGCCACCGGAGCCGAGCACGTCCTCCTCGTCGCCGACCGTCCCGGGTCCGCCGCGGACGGCGACGCCGACGCGCCCGTCACCGTCCGCGTGCACTCCGAGTGCCTGACCGGCGACGTGTTCGGCTCCCTGCGCTGCGACTGCGGCCCCCAGCTGCAGGCCGCCCTCGACGCCGCCGCCCGCGACGGCGGGGCCGTGCTGTACCTGCGCGGCCACGAGGGCCGGGGCATCGGTCTGACCAACAAGATCCGGGCATACCGGCTCCAGGAGGAGGGCCTGGACACCGTCGAGGCGAACCTCGCCCTCGGCCTGCCCGCCGAGGGGCGCGCCTACGCCGGCGCCGCCGACCTGCTGCGCGAGGCCGGCCTCACCCGCATCCGCCTGGTGACCAACAACCCGGCCAAGGTGGACGCCCTGCGCGCGGCCGGCATCGACGTCGTCGAGCGCGTGCCGGCCCCGACCCCGGTGACCGAGCACAACGCCGCGTACCTGCGCACCAAGCGGGACCGCATGCACCACGAGCTCGCCGACCGCGACCTCGGCGACGCCTGAGCGCCGCCGTCCCACCCGGCACCCCCGACAGACACCCCGACCCGACACCCGTCACGACCGTCCAGGAGGACACCCCATGAGCGGAGCAGGCGCCCCGACCCTCGCCCTCACCACCCTGACCGACGCCGACCGCACGGCGGCCGGGTCCCTGCGCGTGGCCGTGGTCGCCGCGCAGTGGCACACGGAGATCATGGACGGCCTGATCGCCGGATCCCGGGCCGCCGCCGCGGACCTGGGCATCGACGTGGACCTGGTGCGCGTGCCCGGCACGGTCGAGCTGTCCGTGGCCGCCGCGCGCCTGGCCGCCACCCACGACGTCGTGGTGGTGCTGGGCGTCGTCGTCCGCGGCGGCACCCCGCACTTCGACTACGTGTGCCAGTCGGTCACACAGGGGGTCACCGAGGTGTCCGTCCGCACCGGCGTGCCGGTGGGCTTCGGCGTCCTCACGGTGGACACCGTGGAGCAGGCCCGCGACCGCGCCGGCCTGCCGGGCTCGCAGGAGGACAAGGGGCGCGAGGCCCTCGAGGCGGCAGTGCTCACGGAGCTCGCGCTGCGCGCCGCGCTCGGCTGAGCGCTCGTGGACCACGCCTAGGATCGACGCGTGAACCCATCCGAGCGGACAGCGTCGCCCGATCCCGTCGCCGACCTCCTCCCGACGCTGCGATCCCTGCCCCTGGTGCGGCGGCCGACCACGCCTGACCGCACGGCGCGCACGGTCGGCGCGCTGGGCTGGGTCCTGCTCGTGGCGGCGATGGTGGTCTTGGTGGTGGTCGGTTTCCACGCCGCTCGCCTGGGCAGGGACCCCGCGTTCCTCTTCGACTGTGATGACTTCAACCAGTGCGAGGACCTGTGGCTCGACGCGCGGACCCACTACCGCATGGTCACGCTCATCGCCGCACTGGCGGCTGCCGCAGGCTGGTTCCTGGCCGGCACCGGGCGCACCGCGCCGGTCCCGTCGACGCCCCCGATGGACGCTCGGCATCCCCGGTCGCCGCGCCGTCGCGGTGTGGACGCCCCCGCGGTGCTCGCCGCGCTGGGTGGCGGGCTCCTGACGGCGACGGCGGCCGGGTTCGCCACCTCGATGATGAGGTCCGGGCACCCCGGCCTTCCCGGTGCAGACGCGCTCGCCGGTGTCGTGGCGACGGCTCTCGTCAGTGCGACTCTGCTCCTGATCGTGGTGCCGCGGTGTCAGGCGGGGTGGGTGCTGCTCGTCGCGATCCCCCTCCTCGACATGCTGGCGCTCCTCCTGGGAGTCCTCGCCCTTCCGCAGTCCCTCAATCTCGTCGGCGCGGTCCTCGTCGGTTCCGCCACCATGGCCGCGGTCCTCGGGCGCCGCTTCCTCGATGTCCACGGGCGAGGGGCCCGAGACGCCCATCGACTCGCAGGAACGGTTGCGGCGACCACCGCAGCGGTCGGACTGCTCGGCGTGCTCCCGCTGCTGGTGGCGTGGACCTTCGCCTGGCCGATCGGCGTGATCCTCACGTGCGCCGCGCTGGTGTGGCGAGGCCTGTGGTTCAGGTCGCTGGCGCGGACGTCGGACGGAGCGACGTCGTCCGCACCGGTGGAGGCAGAAGCGCCTCCGCGCGTCCTCTGGTCCGTCCTCGCCCCGGGCGCGGTGGCGATCGCCCTCCTGGCCGTCTGGGCCGCCTGGCCGGTGCCCGCGCCGCCGGCGGACGCCACGCCGCCGGACAACGTGGTGCCCCCACCGACGCCAGCCCCTGCACCGGTGCCCGGCACGGCCTCGGCAGACCCGACGCGAGATCCGCAGGCTCGCCCCACGCCGGTGGCGGTTCCTCCGGACATACCCGCCTGCGCGCCGGAGCAGCTGACCCTCCAGGTGACCGGCTTCGACAGCGCGATGGGCAAGAGCGGCGCGGGGATCAGGGCCGCGAACACCGGCTCCCAGCCCTGCGCCCTGCGGGGGCGCCCGGTCATCACCATCGTCCAGGGCGGCGACCCCATCGACCTGCGCCCGGTGCCCATGGACGACAGGACGGGTGAGGTCCCGGCCGCGGACCTCGCCCGGGAGGACCCGGACTCCGGTGCGGTCCTGGCGCCCGGAGGCACCGCGACGGCGGGGCTGTTCTGGCCCGGGTACCGCAACGCCGCGGATCAGACGACGCCCCAGTCCGTGTCGGTCGCGCTCACGGTAGGCGGACCGCCGATCCCCGCGCCGATCACGGGAGACGGCACGGTGAGCGGGTCGCCCGGCCCGGCGCCGTTCGACCTCAAGGACGGGGTGCCCGGCGGCGCCGAGCTGCGGGTCGGGGCCTGGACGCCGTCAACCTGAGGCACGGGCCGCGGGCCGCCGGTGTGGCGGTCACCGGCACAGGAGGGGGACGTCGGCCTCGGACGTGATGGGCGCTCCTCCGCGCCCACCCGGTTGGCCCTCGCACCATTCCTCGGTCCCGGCCGCGAACAGGCTCAGGACCATGGGAGCGGCCACCGCCAGGAGGAGCAGCGCCACCGCGACGGTGAGCACGCTTCTCGCCGCGGGGGCCCGGGCGTGGCGTGCCGCGGCCGTCCCGGCGACCGCCGCGAGCAGGGCCGCTCCGAGGCGCAGGGCCGAACGGAGCGCGGCCGTCCCGGCGGAGGACGACGCCTGGGCGACGGCCGAGCCTCCGACCACGACCAGGCAGAAGAGCACGGGCACGATCAGCAGAGCCCAGACCACGATCAAGGCCCGGGGCACCCCCGGTGACGAGTCGGAACAGGCGGCTGCGGTGGCGGATGGCCGGCGGGGCGTGGTCACGGGTCCATCATGCCGGTCCGTCACACGGCGACGACGGGGCCGAGCGCCCGGCCGCCGTCGGTAGGCTGACCTGCGTGAAGACCTTCGAAGAGCTGTTCGCGGAACTGACGCGCAAGGTGGCCGAACGCCCGGAGGGCTCCGGCACGGTGGCCCAGATCGACGCGGGCGTCCATGCGATCGGCAAGAAGATCGTCGAGGAGGCCGCCGAGGTGTGGATGGCCGCCGAGTACGAGTCCCATGACGCGGCCGCCGAAGAGATCTCGCAGCTGCTCTACCACGTGCAGACCATGATGATCGCCAAGGGCATCAGCCTCGAGGACGTCTACCGCCACCTCTGAGCCGTCCCACCCCCAGGAGAGACCGAAGTGCTGCGCATCGCCGTGCCCAACAAGGGCGCCCTGTCCGAGTCCGCCCGCGAGATCCTCATCGAGGCCGGCTACCGCCAGCGCCGCGACTCCCGCGAGCTCGTCCTCGTGGACCCGGAGAACAACGTCGAGTTCTTCTACCTGCGCCCCCGGGACATCGCCGTGTACGTCGGCCAGGGCACCCTGGACGTGGGCCTGACCGGCCGCGACCTCTTCCGCGACGCCCGCGTGGGGGAGACGGCGGAGGAGATCATGGCACTGGGCTTCGGCAAGTCCGTGTTCCGCCTGGCCGCGCCGGTCGGCTCGTTCACCTCGGCGGAGGAGCTCGCCGGCAGGCGCATCGCCACCTCCTACGACGGCCTGCTCACCGAGTACCTGGCCGAGTCCGGCCTGGACGCGCGCGTGGTGCACCTCGACGGCGCCGTCGAGTCCTCCGTGAAGCTCGGCGTGGCCGACGCGATCGCCGACGTGGTGGAGACCGGCAGCACCCTGCGCGCGGCCGGCATGGAGACCTTCGGCGAGCCGATCCTGGACTCGGAGGCCATCATGATCGCCCGCGTGGGCGCCCGGCCCGAGGGCCTGGACGTGCTGCTGCGCCGGCTCAAGGGCGTGCTCGTGGCCCGCCGCTGGGTCATGATCGACTACGACATCCGCCGCGACCTGCTCGAGCAGGCCACCGCGGTCACCCCGGGCCTGGAGTCCCCGACGGTGTCCCCGCTGCGCGACGAGTCCATGGTGGCCGTGCGCTCCATGGTCCGCAAGGCGGACGCGAACCGCGCGATGGACGACCTCTACGACCTCGGCGCCCGGGGCATCCTGATCTCCGCGATCCACGCGATCCGCCTCTGACGCCCCCGCGCCGCCCCGTTCCCGACAGCCCTGAAGGAGCCCGCCCCATGACCGTCGCCGTGCGCGTGATCCCCTGCCTGGACGTGGACGCCGGCCGGGTGGTCAAGGGCGTGAACTTCGAGAACCTCCGCGACGCCGGCGACCCGGTCGAGCTGGCCGCCCGCTACGGGGCGCAGGGTGCGGACGAGCTCACCTTCCTGGACGTCACGGCGACCACGGGCGACCGCGCGACCATGTTCGACGTCGTCACCCGGGCGGCGGAGCAGATCTTCATCCCGCTGACCGTGGGCGGCGGCGTGCGCTCGGTCGAGGACGTGGACCGGCTCCTGCGCACCGGCGCTGACAAGGCCTCGGTGAACTCGGCCGCGGTCGCCCGCCCCGAGCTGATCGGGGAGATCGCGCGGCGGTTCGGCAACCAGGTGCTGGTGCTCTCCCTCGACGCGCGGCGCACCCGGGACCCCGGCTGCGCCTCCGGCTACGAGGTCACCACGCACGGCGGCAGGAAGGGCACCGGCATCGACGCCGTCGCGTGGTGCCGGGAGGCCACCGAGCGCGGCGTGGGGGAGATCCTCCTGAACTCCATCGATGCCGACGGCACGCGCGACGGCTTCGACCTGGAGATGATCCGCGACGTGCGCGCGGTGACCACCGTGCCGCTCATCGCCTCCGGCGGGGCGGGCCTGCCGGAGCACTTCCCCCCGGCCGTCGACGCCGGTGCCGACGCCGTGCTCGCGGCCTCGATGTTCCATTTCGGCCCGGACGACATGATCGGCCAGGTCAAGGACGCCCTCCGCGCCGCCGGGCACGTCGTGCGTTGACCACGCCCGCGGTCCGGTCGGTGCGCTGACGGCCGTCACATGAGGGGTCCCTCCCTAGAATGGACTCCCATGAGCCCCTCCGACGTCGTCGCCGACCTGCCGCCCCTGATCTTCGACGAGCGCGGGCTGATCCCCGCGATCGCCCAGCAGCACGACTCCGGCGAGGTGCTGATGATGGCGTGGATGAACGAGGAGTCGCTGCGGCGCACCCTGGAGGACGGCTGGGCCACGTACTGGTCCCGCTCCCGGCAGGAGTACTGGCGCAAAGGGGAGACCTCGGGGCACCTCCAGCGCGTGCTCGCCGTCGCCGCGGACTGCGACGGCGACACCCTGCTGCTGACCGTGGACCAGACCGGCCCCGCGTGCCATACGGGCACGACGTCGTGCTTCACGGACCGGCGCTTCGCCGCGCCGACGGCCGCCGACGAGGACCCGCAGACCGAGGACGCGGAGGCGGTCCGATGAGCGGCGTCGTGCCCTCGCGGGAGGAGTTCCTGGCGGTCGCGCCGACGTCGCGCGTCATCCCCGTGGTGCGGAGGGTCCTCGCGGACGGGCTGACCCCGCTGGCGATCCACCGCCGCCTGGCCGACTCGCGACCGGGCACGTTCCTCCTGGAGTCCGCGACGCCGGGCGCGGCGTGGTCCCGGTACAGCTTCATCGGCGCCGGCTCCGCCGCGACCCTCACCGCGCGTGGCGAGGACGCGGTCTGGCTGGGCGAGCCGCCGGAGGGCCTGCCGACCGAGGGCCGCGCGCTCGACGTGCTCGCCGAGTCCCTCCGCCTGCTCAGCACGGACGCCCGCACCCGCGTGGACGCCGCGCTGCCCCACCTGGTCTCCGGCATGGCCGGGTTCCTGGGCTGGCCCGCGGTCCGGGCGTGGGAGCGCCTGCCGCACCCGCCCGAGGACCACCTGGGCCTGCCGCTGCTGGCGATGAACCTCATCTCGGACCTGGCCGTGCACGACGCCCAGGACGGCACCGTCACGCTCATCGCGCTGGCGATCAACGGCGACGGCCTCGCCACGGGCGCGGAGCGCGCCTACGACGACGCCGTCGCTCGCCTGGAGGACATGGTCGCCCGCCTGCGCGCGGGGGCTGAGGACCCGGTGGACGAGGTGCCGCGCCGCTGGCTCGACGCCACGGCGGAGGAGGTCGCGGCCGAGGCCGAGGACCGCTGGGGCGCGGCGGGCTTCCGGGACGCCGTCGGGCGGGCGCAGCAGGCCATCACGGACGGCGAGGTGTTCCAGATCGTCGTGTCCCGCCGCTTCTCCGTGGACACGGCGGCGTCGGGGGTGGACGTGTACCGGGTGCTGCGCATGGTGAACCCGAGCCCGTACATGTACCTGTTCTCCTTCCAGACCCCGGACGGTGAGCCCTACGAGATCGTCGGCTCGTCCCCGGAGGCGCTCGTCACGGTGCAGGACCGCCGCGTGGTCACCCACCCGATCGCCGGCTCCCGCCGCCGCGGCGCCACGCCGGAGGACGACCGCCTGCTCGGCAAGGAGCTTGCGGAGGACGAGAAGGAGCGGGCCGAGCACCTGATGCTCGTGGACCTCTCCCGCAACGACCTCTCCCGCGTCTGCGAGGCGGGCACCGTGGAGGTCACCCAGTTCATGGAGCTGGAGGCGTTCAGCCACATCCTGCACCTGGTCTCCCACGTGGAGGGCCGCCTCCGCGACGACGTCACGTCCCTCGACGCCCTGCGGTCCGCCTTCCCGGCGGGCACGCTCTCCGGCGCGCCGAAGCCGCGGGCGCTGCAGCTGCTGGACGAGTGGGAACCGACGGAGCGCGGCCCCTACGGCGGCGTCGTCGGCTACTTCGACCTCGCGGGGAACATGGACATGGCCATCAACATCCGCTCCGTCACGCTGGCGGGCAGGCAGGCGCACGTTCAGGCGGGCGCGGGGATCGTCGCGGACTCCGACGCCGACGCCGAGACCGCCGAGACCGTCACCAAGGCGACGGCGCCCCTGCGCGCCGTGCTGACCGCCGCCGAGCTGAGGGGGGCCTGATGCGCCGCCGCTGGATCGTGCTGGCCGCACTGCTGGCCGGAGTGCTCGTCCTCGCCGCCACCGGGCAGACCTGGGTGACCGCGTCCGGCCTGGAGGGCAGCCCCGTCCCGCAGGCGACGGCGGGCGGCGGCCGCGTGGCGCCCGTCGCCACCGCGCTGGCCCTCGTGGTCATGGCCGGGGCGCTGGCGCTGACCACGGCCCGGCGCGTGGGCGTGGTGCTCGTGGGCGTGCTGATGACGCTGGCGGGCGTGGTCATCGCTTCGACCGCCGTGACCGCGGCGCTGGATCCCGTCGCGGCCGCCGCCGGGGCGGTCTCCGAGCTCACCGGCACCACGGCCCCGGCCGCGGCGTACGCGGTGTCGGCCTGGCCCTGGGTCTCCGCCGCGGGCGGCGTGATGGCGGCGGTGCTGGGCGTGGCGACGCTCGTCGTCGGGCCCCGCTGGGCCGCGAGCCGGCGCTTCGAGTCGCCCGCGACGGCGGACGAGCCCGCCGCGGCGGCGCCGCCGTCCAGGCACGTGGACCGCATGGACGCCTGGGACGAGCTCTCCCGGGGCGAGGACCCCACCTGAGCCGGCCGGCGCGGCGGGGCCTGCGCGCGCCGCGCCGGGGGTCAGGCCCGGCCTGGCCCGCGCGCGGCGTGGCACAATGAACAGCAGTCGTCATCACCGCATCCAGAGGAACGAGGGACTCCCCATGAGCCACACCGAGGCCACCGTGAACCACACCGCCCAGGCCGGCGCGCACGCCGCCGGGCACACCACGGGGCACACCGCCTCCCGTGAGGTCGTCGTCACCGAGGACGGCCGCGTCCTCAACGACCCGACCCATGCGAAGGTGCCGGGCCACGGCAACTCCCCGGCCGCCTGGGCCATGGCCGGCCTCGTGGTGCTCGGCTTCCTGGCCGGTTGCATCGGTCTGCTCAATGACGCCCTCGTCATCGTCTGGATCGGCGTCGCCGTCATCGTCGTCGGCGTCCTCGTGGGCATCGTCGGCGGCAAGGCCGCCGGCCGGTCCGACCACTGATGCCGGAGACCGTCCTCGACTCCATCGTCGCGGGGGTCCTGGAGGATCTGGCCCCGCGGCGTGAGGCGGTCCCCGAGGCGCGCCTCCAGGAGCTGATCGCCCAGGCGCCGGCACCGCGGGACGCGTACGCCGCGCTCCGCGACGGCCGCTCTGACCCCGCGGGGATCCACGTCATCGCCGAGGTCAAGCGGCGCAGCCCGTCCAAGGGCGCCCTGGCCGAGATCACCGAGCCCGCCGCGCTGGCCGCCTCCTACGCCGACGGCGGGGCCGGCGCGATCTCCGTGCTCACCGAGCAGCGCCGCTTCGGCGGCTCCCTCGCCGACCTGGACGCGGTCCGGGCCGCCGTGGCACGGCCGGTGCTCCGCAAGGACTTCACGGTCACGGAGTACCAGATCCTCGAGGCGCGCGCCCACGGCGCCGACCTCGTGCTGCTGATCGTCGCCTCCCTGGACGACGCGCGGCTGCGGGGCTTCCGCGAGCTCGCCGAGTCCCTGGGCATGCACGCCCTCATCGAGGCGCACACCTCCGAGGAGATCGCCCGCGGCGTCGACTCCGGCGCGCGCATCCTGGGCGTCAACGTGCGCAACCTGAAGACCCTGGACGTGGACCCCGACCGCTACGCGGCCCTCGCCGGCGACCTCCCCGAGGACGTCGTGCGCGTCGCCGAGTCCGGCGTCGAGTCCGAGGCGCAGGTGCGGCAGTACGCCGCCGCCGGCGCCGACGCGATCCTCGTGGGGGAGGCGCTCGTCCGGCACGGCGCCCCCGCCGACGCGCTGCGCGCGTTCCGGGCCGCGTCCCTCACCGTCCGCTGACCGTCCCCACCCCCTAGGAGGGCACACCATGACCAGCACCGAGTCCGTCGACGTCGCGGGGCCGTTCCAGGACCAGCCGGGGCCGTACTTCGGCCGCTACGGCGGGCAGTGGATGCCGGAGTCCCTCATGGCGGCCCTGAAGGAGGTGGCCGACACCTACGAGGCCGCCCGCCAGGACCCCGAGTTCCTCGCCGAGCTCGAGGACCTCTACGCCAACTACGTGAACCGTCCCTCCCTGCTCACCGAGGCCCCCCGGTTCGCGGCCGAGGTGCCGGGCGTGCGGATCTTCCTCAAGCGCGAGGACCTCAACCACACCGGCTCCCACAAGATCAACAACGTGATCGGCCAGGCCCTGCTGGCGCGGCGCATGGGCAAGACCCGCCTGATCGCGGAGACCGGCGCCGGCCAGCACGGGGTGGCCACGGCCACCGCCGCCGCGCTGTTCGGCATGGAGTGCACGGTGTACATGGGAGAGGAGGACACCCGCCGGCAGGCCCTGAACGTGGCCCGCATGCAGATGCTCGGTGCGGAGGTCATCCCCGTGACCATCGGCGCCCGCACGCTCAAGGACGCGATCAACGAGGCGCTGCGCGACTGGGTCGCCTCCGTGGACACCACGCATTACCTGATGGGCACGGTCACGGGCCCGCACCCGTTCCCCGCCATGGTGCGCTACTTCCACTCCGTGATCGGCGAGGAGGCGCGCGAGCAGATCCTGGCCCAGACCGGCCGGCTGCCGGACGCCGTCGCGGCGTGCGTGGGCGGCGGGTCCAACGCCATGGGCCTGTTCCACGGCTTCCTCGACGACCCTGAGGTGGA
This sequence comes from Micrococcus sp. ACRRV, assembly GCF_022346985.1. Taxonomy (NCBI): domain Bacteria; kingdom Bacillati; phylum Actinomycetota; class Actinomycetes; order Micrococcales; family Micrococcaceae; genus Micrococcus; species Micrococcus sp. ACRRV. The sequence goes on along the minus strand of NZ_JAKRNH010000003.1, from coordinate 25,318 downwards.
GCTCTACGGCTTCGAGGCCGGCGGCGACGGCGTCGAGACCGGCCGTCATGCCGCCTCCATCACCCTGGGCCGCACCGGCGTGCTGCACGGTGCGCGCACCTACCTGATGCAGGACGAGGACGGGCAGACGATCGACTCGCACTCGATCTCCGCCGGCCTGGACTACCCGGCCGTCGGGCCGGAGCACGCCTTCCTCAACGACACCGGCCGGGCGACCTACGAGCCCGTCACCGACACGGAGTGCATGGACGCGCTGCTGCGCCTGACCCGCACCGAGGGCATCACGCCGGCCATCGAGTCGGCCCACGCCCTGGCCGGCGCCCTGCGCCTCGCGCGCCGCTGGCGGGACGAGGGCCTCGTCGGGGAGGGCACCCCGGAGGGCGAGGAACGGATCATCATCGTCAACCTGTCCGGTCGCGGGGACAAGGACGTCGCCACGGCCGCCGCCTGGTTCGGCCTGGGCGAGGCGGACGAGCAGAAGGACCCGCTCGAGGAGATGACCCCCGGAGAGGAGCAGTGAGCGCCCCCATGAGCACTCCCGACCAGCAGCACGAAGCCACGGCGGAGAAGCCGCCGACGGCCGGCGACGCCATCGAACGCGCGCGCGCCGCCGGGCGCACCGCCCTGATCGGGTACCTCCCGGCGGGCTACCCGAGCATCGACGAGTCCGTCGAGGCGGCCGTCCAGCTCGGGGAGAACGGCGTCGACGTCATCGAGATCGGCCTGCCGTACTCGGACCCCGTGATGGACGGCCCGGTCATCCAGGCCGCCACGAGCCACGCGCTGGCGAACGGCTTCCACACGCGCGACGTGTTCGAGGTGGTGCGCCGCATCACCGAGCGCACGGACGCCGCCGTCGTGGTGATGACCTACTGGAACCTCGTGGACCGGATGGGCGTCGACGAGTTCGCGCGCCGACTCGCCGAGGCCGGCGGCGCCGGTCTCGTGACCCCGGACCTCGTCCCCGAGGAGGCCGGCGAATGGTTCGAGGCCTCGGAGGAGCACGGCCTGGACCGCATCTTCCTCACCGCGCCGTCCTCGTCGGACGAGCGCGTCCGCCTGGCCGTGGAGTCCTCCCGCGGCTTCGTCTACGGCGTCTCCGTCATGGGCGTCACGGGCGCCCGGGGCAAGGTCTCCGACGCCGCGGAGCGCGTCGTCGCCCGTGCCAAGGCCGCCGGCGCCCGCAACGTGTGCGTGGGCCTGGGCATCTCCTCGGCCGACCACGTCCGGGAGATCGGCTCCTACGCGGACGGGGCCATCGTCGGCACCGCCCTCGTGAAGGCGCTGCGCGACGGCGGCCCCGAGGCCGTCGGGGCACTGGCGCGCGAGCTGGCCGCCGGCACCGCGAAGGAGTCCTGAGCGTGGGCAGCGGAGCGCTGACGCCGCTGGCCGCGTTCCCCGCGCCCGTCTGGGACGGGTTCGAGCTCGGTCCCATGAAGATCCATGCCTACGCGCTGTGCATCATCGCGGGCATCGTGGTGGCCCTCTGGCTGTCGGGCCGTCGCTGGGCGGACCGCGGGGGCCCCGAGGGCCGCGTCCTGGACATCGCGCTCTGGGCCATCCCCTTCGGCTTCGTCGGCGGGCGGCTCTACCACGTGTTCTCCTCGCCGGACCTGTACTTCGGCCCCGGCTACGACGGCACGGGCGACCCGATCAAGATCCTCTACGTGTGGAACGGCGGCCTGGGCATCTGGGGCGCCATCGCGCTCGGCGCGGTGGGCGCGTGGATCGCGTGCCGCCGGTACGGCCTGCGCCTGACCGCGTTCGCCGACGTCGTGGCACCCGGGGTGCTGCTGGCCCAGGCCATCGGCCGCTGGGGCAACTGGTTCAACCAGGAGCTCTTCGGCGGGCCCACCACGCTCCCGTGGGGGCTGACGGTGGACCCGGCGAGCCCGAACTTCCCGGCGCAGTACCCCCCGGGCACGCTGTTCCACCCGACCTTCCTGTACGAGAGCCTCTGGAACCTGCTCGGCGTGGCGGTCCTGCTGCTGGTCGACCGCCGGCTGCACCTGCGCCACGGCGCCATGCTGTGGTCCTACGTGGCGTGGTACACCGCCGGGCGCACGTGGATCGAGATGATGCGCATCGACGACGCCGAGCTGGTCACCCTCTTCGGCGTCACCCAGCGGCTGAACGTGTGGACCTCGCTGCTGATGTTCGCGATCGCCCTCGCGTTCCTGATCGGCATCCTGCTGCGCCACCGCGGCGCGGCGGCCGGTCCGCACGCCCGGCAGAGCGTCTGGCATGACGGCCACGGGCCCGTGGGAGAGGACGTCGAGGGCGCCGGACCCGCTGCGGCACCCGCCGTCCGCACGGCCCAGGGCGGCTCCGGCTCCCACGCGCGGGACGACGTCGACGCCTGACAGTCCCGCCCCTCGAGGGCCCCTCCGCCGCTGCGGAGGGGCCCTCGTCGTCCCCTCCCGGGGCCGCCGAACGCCCGACGGTCCCCACCGGACGGGCTGCCGAGAGGCCTGCGTCACACAACCGGCCCGTGTGAACGGGAGCACAGTGACGGGTGTACTGTCTTCCCGTCCCGGAGTGACCGTTCCGGGGCGAGGGGCCGACGCCGTCCCCGTCCGAGCACCTGCGCACCCGGAAAGGACGGCGACCATGACCGTTGCCCCCCTGTCCGCTCCGACCCCCCGTTCCGGGCGGTCGGACGATCCCTTCGTCCGCTACGCGGCGTTCCCCGAGCCCCAGGGCCTGTACGACCCGGCCCGGGAGACGGAGAACTGCGGTCTGGCCGTCATCGCCACGCTGCGTGGCACCCCCGGCCACGACATCGTCGAGCACGCCCTCACCGCGCTGCGAGCCCTGGAGCACCGCGGCGCCGTGGGCGCGGACGAGGGCACCGGCGACGGCGCGGGTCTGCTCACCCAGCTCCCGGACGAGCTGTTCCGGGCCGTCCTGGACGTGGAGCTGCCCCCCGTGGGGGAGTATGCCGCCGGCATCGCCTTCCTCCCGCCGCTCGAGGGCGAGCGCGCCGAGGCCAAGGCGGCCGTCGAGGAGCTCGCCCAGGCCGAGGGCCTCGACGTCCTGGCCTGGCGCGTGGTCCCCACCGACCCCTCCGCGCTGGGCACGGGCTCGCGCGCGGCGATGCCCTCCTTCGAGCAGGTCTTCCTCGCGCTGGCCGAGGGTGAGGACGGCACCGAGCCGGGGCAGTCCCTCGACGTGCGGGCCTGGCGCCTGCGCCGCCGTACCCAGTCCCGGGCCGGCGTGTACTTCCCGTCCCTGTCGTCGCAGACCATCGTCTACAAGGGCATGCTGACCACCGCCCAGCTCGAGCCGTTCTACCCGGACCTCTCCGACCCGCGGTTCACCACGCGGCTGGGCATCGTGCACTCCCGGTTCTCCACGAACACCTTCCCGTCCTGGCCGCTGGCCCAGCCCTTCCGCACGATCGCGCACAACGGCGAGATCAACACGGTCAAGGGCAACCGCAATTGGATGCGCGCCCGCCAGGGCCAGCTCAAGCACCCGATGCTCGGGGAGGTGCCGGAGGAGCTGTTCCCGCTGATCAGTCCCATCGGCTCGGACTCGGCCTCCTTCGACGAGGTCGCGGAGCTCCTGATGCTGTCGGGCCGGCCGCTCACCCAGGCCGTGATGATGATGATCCCGGAGGCCTGGGAGAACCACGCCACCATGGACCCGGCCCGCCGCGCGTTCTACCAGTACCACTCGATGCTCATGGAGCCGTGGGACGGCCCCGCCGCCGTCGCGTTCTCCGACGGCACGCAGGTAGGGGCGGTCCTGGACCGCAACGGACTGCGTCCGGCCCGCTACTGGGAGACCCGGGACGGCCTCGTGGTGCTCGCCTCCGAGGTGGGCGTCGTCTCGATCGACCCCGCCGACGTCGTCCGGAAGGGACGCGTGGCCCCCGGCCGCATGTTCCTGGTGGACACGGAGCAGGGCCGGATCGTCGAGGACGAGGAGATCAAGGCCGAGGTCGCCGCCGCCGCGCCGTGGGAGGAGTGGGTCTCCCAGAACCTCCTGGACCTCGACGCGCTGCCCGAGCGCGAGCACCTGCGGCCGTCGTCCGAGTCCATCCAGCAGCGTCAGCGGATCTTCGGCTACACGGCGGAGGAGCTGCGCGTCCTCGTCGGCCCCATGGCCCGTGACGGCGCCGAGCCTCTCGGCGCGATGGGCACCGACACGCCCATCGCGGTGCTCTCGAAGCGTCCGCGCCTGCTCTTCGACTACTTCGTGCAGTCCTTCGCGCAGGTGACGAACCCGCCGCTGGACGCCATCCGCGAGGAGCAGGTCACCTCGATGCGCACCGGGATCGGTCCGCAGGGCAACGTGCTCTCCGCGGAGCGGGTGCATACCCGCCAGGTGGACGTGCCGTTCCCGGTGATCGACAACGACCAGCTGGCCCGCATCCAGCACCTGCGGGACGGCGACGGCGGCCGGCTGGCCCTCAAGGTGACCGGCACCTATCGGGTGGCCGGCGGGGCCGAGGAGCTCCGCACCCGCCTGAAGGAGATCTGCGAGCAGGTCTCCGCGGCGGTGAACCGCGGCGTCGAGTACGTCGTGCTCTCGGACCGGGGCGCGACGGCGCAGTGGGCGCCGATCCCGTCCCTGCTGCTGACCTCGGCCGTGCACCACCACCTGCTGGCCAGCGCCAACCGGACCCGCACGTCCCTGGTCGTCGAGGCCGGCGACGTCCGCGAGGTCCACCACGTGGCCGTCCTGCTGGGCTACGGCGCCTCCGCCGTGAACCCGTACCTGGCCATGGAGTCCGCCGAGGAACTCGTCCGCACGGGCGAGATCGAGGGCGTCACCGCCGAGCAGGCCGTGGCGAACCTGATCAAGGCCCTCGGCAAGGGGGTGCAGAAGATCATGTCCAAGATGGGCATCTCCACCGTGGCCTCCTACACGGGCGCCCAGACCTTCGAGGCGCTCGGCCTGTCCCGCCGGTTCGTTGACCGGTACTTCGCGGGCACCACCAGCCCGCTCGACGGCGTGGGCCTGGAGGTGGTCGCCGCGGAGATCCAGGCGCGCCACGAGTTCGCGTACCCGCCGGACGGCAACGACATCAACCCGTACCGCGAGCTCGAGGTGGGCGGCGAGTACCAGTGGCGGCGCGAGGGCGCCCCGCACCTGTTCAACCCGGAGACCGTCTTCCGCCTGCAGCACTCCACCCGGGAGCGCCGCTACGACGTGTTCAAGGACTACACGCGGCGCGTCGACGGCCAGGCGGAGGAGCTGATGACCCTGCGCGGGCTGATGCGGCTGCGCTCGGAGGACCGCACCCCGGTGCCGATCTCCGAGGTGGAGCCCGTCGAGTCGATCGTCCGGCGCTTCTCCACCGGCGCCATGTCCTACGGATCCATCTCCCAGGAGGCGCACGAGACCCTGGCGATCGCCATGAACCGACTCGGCGCGCGCTCCAACTCGGGTGAGGGCGGCGAAGACCCCGAGCGTCTGCTGGACCCGGAGCGCCGGTCGAAGATCAAGCAGATCGCCTCGGGCCGGTTCGGCGTGACCAGCCTGTACCTGACCACCGCCACGGACCTGCAGATCAAGATGGCCCAGGGCGCCAAGCCCGGCGAGGGCGGCCAGCTCATGGGCGCGAAGGTCTACCCGTGGGTGGCGCGGACCCGGCACTCCACCCCCGGCGTGTCCCTGGTGTCGCCGCCCCCGCACCACGACATCTACTCGATCGAGGACCTGGCCCAGCTCATCCACGACCTCAAGCGCTCCAACCCGGCGGCGCGGGTGCATGTCAAGCTGGTCTCGGAGTCGGGCGTGGGCACCGTGGCGGCCGGCGTGGCCAAGGCGAAGGCCGACGTCGTGCTGATCTCCGGCCATGACGGCGGCACGGGCGCCTCCCCGCTGAACTCGCTCAAGCACGCCGGCACACCGTGGGAGCTCGGCCTGGCCGAGGCCCAGCAGACGCTGATGCTCAACGGGCTGCGTGAGCGGGTGACCGTGCAGGTCGACGGCCAGCTCAAGACCGGCCGCGACGTGGTGGTCGCCGCCCTGCTCGGCGCGGAGGAGTTCGGCTTCGCCACCGCCCCGCTCGTCGTCTCCGGCTGCATCATGATGCGCGTGTGCCACCTGGACACCTGCCCGGTGGGCGTGGCCACGCAGAACCCCGAGCTGCGCTCCCGGTTCACCGGGAAGCCGGAGTTCGTGGTCAACTTCTTCGAGTTCGTCGCCCAGGAGGTGCGCGAGCTGCTCGCCGAGCTGGGCTTCCGGACCCTCGACGAGGCGATCGGCCACCGCGAGCTGCTGGACGTCGACGCCGCCCTGCACCACTGGAAGACGGAGGGCCTCGACCTCTCCGGCATCCTCGCGGACCCCTCGGTGGGCCGCCGCGCGGGCGCCGCGGACGCGCCGATGCGTCGCATGGTGGACCAGGACCACGACCTCGCGGCCCACATCGACAACCGCCTGATCGCCCGACTGGGGGACACCCTCGCGACGGGCGCCCCCGTGGTGATGGACGAGTCCGTGGTGAACACGGACCGCTCGATCGGCACGATGCTCGGCCACCACGTCACCAGCACCCGGCTGGCCGACGAGCTGCCGGCAGACACGATCACCGTGCGGCTCACCGGTGAGGCGGGGCAGTCCCTCGGCGCCTTCCTCCCGGCCGGCGTCACGCTGCGCCTCGACGGCGACGCGAACGACTACGTCGGGAAGGGCCTGTCCGGCGGCCGCGTGGTCGTCCGCCCGGACGCGACCGCCCCCTTCGCCGCAGAGGACAACACCGTGGCGGGCAACGTGATCGGCTACGGCGCCACCTCCGGCGAGCTGTTCCTGCGGGGCCGCGTGGGCGAGCGGTTCCTCGTGCGCAACTCCGGCGCGACCGCGGTCGCCGAGGGCATCGGCGACCACGGCCTGGAGTACATGACCGGCGGCGAGGCCCTCGTGCTCGGAGAGACCGGGCGCAACCTGGCGGCCGGCATGTCCGGCGGCCGCGCGTGGATCCTCGACCTGGACCGGGCCGACCTGAACCCGCTGGCCGTCCGCGAGGGCGATCTGCTCCTCTCCACCCCCTCCGCGGCGGACCGGGAGCGCATCGCCGCGCTGCTGCGCACGCACCGGGCGGAGACGGGCTCCGCCGTCGCCGAGCGGCTGCTCGCGGACCTCGACGCCGGCGGCGACGCCGCCCAGGGCGTCTGGGACCGCTTCACGACCATCCTGCCCCGCCGGTACGACCTGGTCCTGCGGACCCGGGCCGAGGCGGTGGCCGAGGGACTCGACCCGGACGGAGAGGCCGTCTGGGACCGACTGCTGGAGGTGACCCGTGGCTGATCCGCGCGGATTCCTGAAGAACCGGGAGCGCGTCGAGCGCCCCACGCGCCCGGTGCCGGTGCGCATCATGGACTTCAAGGACGTGTACGTCCGTCAGGACGAGGCCGTCGTGCGCACCCAGGCGAGCCGCTGCATGGACTGCGGCATCCCGTTCTGCCACTCCGGCTGCCCCCTCGGGAACCTCATCCCCGAGTGGAACGACCTCGTGCGCCGCGGGCGCTGGGAGGACGCGGCCGCCCGGCTGCACTCGACGAACAACTTCCCCGAGGTCACCGGGCGCATCTGCCCGGCCCCCTGCGAGGACGCGTGCACGCTGGGCATCAACCAGCCCGCCGTGACCATCAAGCAGACCGAGGTCGCCATCGCCGAGCAGATCTTCGACCATGACTGGCTGGAGCCGGTCGTGCCGACCCGGATCAACGGCCACACGGTGGCCGTGGTCGGCTCCGGGCCGGCCGGACTGGCCGCGGCCCAGCAGCTCACGCGGGCCGGCTTCACCGTGGTCGTCTACGAGCGGGACGACCGCCCCGGCGGCCTCCTGCGCTACGGCATCCCGGACTTCAAGCTGGAGAAGGACGTCCTGGACCGCCGCCTGGCGCAGATGGAGGCGGAGGGCACGCGCTTCCGCACCGGGGTGGAGATCGGTCGGGACCTCGCCTGGGACGCCCTCAAGGCCCGCTTCGACGCGGTGATCGTGGCCACCGGCGCCCCCGTGGGACGGGAGCTGCCCGTGCCCGGCCGCAGCCTGGACGGCATCCACCTGGCCATGGACTACCTCGTGCAGTCCAATCACGCCACCGCCGGCGACGACGTGCCCGGCCAGATCACGGCGGAGGGGCGTCACGTCGTCGTCCTGGGCGGCGGCGACACCGGTGCGGACTGCATCGGCACCGCGCACCGCCAGGGCGCGGCCTCGGTGACCACGCTCGCGATCGGCCAGCAGCTGCCCGTGGACCGTCCGGTGCACCAGCCGTGGCCGACCGTGCCGAAGGTCCACCAGATGACCACGGCCGACGCCGAGGGCGGTCAGCGTGAGCACCTCGCCTCCACCGTGGAGTTCCTCGGCGATGAGAACGGCCGCGTGCGCGCCCTGCGCGTCGCGGAGACCGAGTACCGGGCGGACGGCACCCGGGGGCCCAAGGCCGGCACCGAGCGCGAGGTCAAGGCGGACCTGGTGCTGCTCGCCCTGGGCTTCACGGGGGTCGAGGAGGAGGCGCTGACCGCGCAGCTGGCCGTGCGCACGGAACGCGGCCTCGTGGCCCGGGCGGGGACCTACGAGACGGACGAGCCCGGCGTCTTCGTCTGCGGCGACGCCGGGCGCGGCGCCTCCCTGGTCGTGTGGGCCATCGCCGAGGGGCGCGCGTGCGCGCAGGCCGTGGACGAGTCCCTCGAGAGCTGGTCGCGGCTCCCGCACCCGGTGGACCCCACGGACCGGGGCCTCGTCCTCGGCTGAGACCTGCGTCACCCCGCACCGGCGGAGCGCGGGCCCGTCCTCCTCGGAGGGCGGGCCCGCGGCCTAGGGTGGACCCCATGAGACACGCCAAGATCATCGCCACCTTCGGCCCGGCCACCCAGACCGACGAGACCACCCGCGCGCTGATCCGGGCAGGCGCCGACGTGGTCCGTCTGAACATGAGCCACGGAGACCACGAGGTCCACGCCTCGTCCTATGAGCGCGTCCGTCGGCTCTCGGTCGAGGAGAAGCGCCCCGTCGCGATCTTCGCGGACCTGCAGGGCCCCAAGATCCGCCTGGCCCGCTTCTCCGACGGGCCGCACGAGCTCGCCGTGGGGGACCGGTTCACCATCACCACCCGCGAGGTCACCGGCAGCAGGGAGATCGTCGGCACCACCCACAAGGGCCTGCCCGGGGACGTCAGCGTGGGCGACCCGCTCCTGGTCGACGACGGCAAGGTCCGGCTGCGCGCCGTGGAGGTGACGGACACCGACGTGGTGACCGAGGTCGTCGTCCCCGGCAAGGTCTCCGACAACAAGGGCATCAACCTGCCCGGCGTCGCCGTGAACGTGCCCGCCCTGTCGGAGAAGGACGAGGAGGACCTGCGCTGGGCCCTCGAGACCGGGGTGGACATGGTCGCCCTCTCCTTCGTGCGCGACGCGGCGGACGTCACGCGCGTGCACGAGGTCATGGACGAGGTCGGGCGCCGGATCCCGGTGATCGCCAAGATCGAGAAGCCGCAGGCCGTGGACAACCTCGAGGCCATCGTCGACGCCTTCGACGCCATCATGGTGGCGCGCGGCGACCTCGGCGTGGAGCTGCCGCTGGAGGACGTGCCGATCGTCCAGAAGCGCGCCATCGAGCTCGCCCGCCGGTGGGCGAAGCCCGTCATCGTTGCCACCCAGGTCCTGGAGTCCATGATCGAGAACCCCCGGCCGACGCGCGCCGAGGCCTCGGACTGCGCCAACGCGGTGCTGGACGGCGCGGACGCCGTGATGCTCTCCGGCGAGACCTCCGTGGGCGCCTACCCGGTGCAGACCGTCGAGACGATGGCGCGGATCATCGAGTCCACGGAGACCCACGGCCTGGACATGATCCACCCCCTCGGCTCGCGCCCCCGCACCCGCGGCGGCGCGATCACCCGTGCGGCCGTGGAGGTGGCCGGCCAGCTGGACATCCCGTTCCTGGCCACGTTCACGGAGTCCGGTGACACGGCGCGTCGGCTGTCCCGCCTGCGCCCGAGCCAGCCGATCTACGCGTTCACGCACGAGGAGCACACCCACAACATCCTGTGCCTGACGTGGGGCGTCTACCCGAAGATGGTCCCGTTCGCGGACTCCACGGACAAGATGACCATGCAGGTGGAGGAGTCCCTCACCAGCGAGGGGATCGCGGAGCAGGGCGACCTCGTCGTGATCGCGGCGGGCTCTCCTCCTGGGAAGGTCGGCTCCACGAACACCCTGCGCGTCCACCGGGTGGGCGACGGCGTCGCCGCGGACTCCTCGCCCGTGGCCCCGGAGGATCGCGAGCCGGTCGGCTTCTGGGCGGCGCACTCGCCGATGTGATCCCCGCGGGGGACCGGAGGGTCAGGCGCCGATCTGGTCGACGACCGTCTGGGCGACCTCGCGCATGGTCAGGCGCCGGTCCATGGACGTCTTCTGGATCCAGCGGAAGGACTCGGCCTCGGAGAGGTCCATGTGCGCCTGCAGCAGGGACTTGGCGCGGTCCACGAGCTTGCGCGTGGCCAGCCGGTCCTCCAGGCCGCGCACCTCCTCCTCGAGCCCGCGCAGCTGGTCGAAGCGCGCCACCGCGAGCTCCATCGCGGGCAGGAGGTCCTTCTCCGTGAAGGGCTTGACCACGTAGGCCATGGCACCGACCTGGGAGGCCCGCTCGACGAGGTCCCGCTGGCTGAACGCGGTGAGCATGACCACGGGGGCCAGCCGCTCGGCGGCGATCTCCCCGGCGGCGGCGATGCCGTCCATGACGGGCATCATCACGTCCATGACCACGATGTCCGGGCGGTGCTCCCGGACGGCCGCGACCGCGGCCTGGCCGTCGCCGACCTCCGCGACGACCGTGTGCCCGGCGTGCGTCAGGGTCTCCACGACGTCCAGGCGGATGAGGGCCTCGTCCTCGGCGACGACGACGCGCAGCCCGGCGGTCGGGTCGGCGCTCTCAGCGGGGATGGTCATCGGGCGACTCCTCGTGCAGGACGGACGGCGGGGGCGCGCCGACGAGCGGTCGCCCGGAGCCCCGGGGCCGGCGTCGAGGGCGGCACTGCGACCCAGCCTACTCGGGCGCGGGAGGGCGGGAGCCGGTACGTCCGAGCGCGTCCGCCCCGGAGTGTCACGCGCGTCACTGGTACAGTGTCCGCGTCCGCCGATCGGCGGCCGGCCCGAATGGTGGAATCGGTAGACACGCCGCACTCAAAATGCGGTGCCGCAAGGCGTGTGGGTTCGAGTCCCACTTCGGGCACCGTCAACCGCGTCAACCGCGCGCCGGGAGGAGGCCCCCGTGTCCGCTCCGCAGCGTCACGCCGTGAGCCTGCTGGCCACCGCGTGCCCGGTGCGCGCCGTGGGGACGAACGGGCAGATCTCCGAGTGGGGGAGCGTCCAGGCGGGGGAACCGCCCCGGCGCTGAGCCGCCGCCGCCCGTCGTCCGCCCTCGAGCCCCCGAGGTGTCCATGCTGCTGACCAGCCTCCTGCTCACCCTCCTCGCCGTCGTCCTGGCCGCCCCCCTCGGGCGCACCCTCGGCCGCGACGCCGGATGGGTCCTCGCCCTTCCCCTGCTGACCTCCGCGGGGGCCCTCGTGTCCGCGCGCGCCGGCGGGGGCGGGGAGACCGTCGTCGAGCGCCGTCCGTGGATCCCGTCCCTGGGAGCCCACCTGGACCTGCGCCTGGACGGACTCGCGTTCGTCTTCGCGCTGCTGGTGCTCGTGGTGGGCGCGGGCATCCTGGCCTACTCCAGCCGGTACCTGCCCCGGGACCGAGACGAGGCCCGCGCCGGCTCCTTCTACACGCTGATGACGGCGTTCGCCGCGTCCATGCTGCTGCTGGTGCTGGCGGACAACCTGGTGGTCCTGTTCGTGGCGTGGGAGTTCACGTCCTTCGCCTCGTTCCTGCTGATCGCCCGTTCCGGGGACCACGCGCGCCGCCCGGCGATCCGCACCCTCCTCGTCACGGTCGGCGGAGGGCTGTGCCTGCTCGCCGCGGTCGCGCTGACGGCCGCGCGCACCGGGACGGCGTCCCTGTCCGGGGCGCTGGCCTCGGACGCGTGGGCGGACCCGGGCTTCGCCGCCCCGGTGGCCGCGCTGCTGGCCGTCGCCGCGTTCACCAAGTCGGCGCAGTTCCCGTTCCAGTCCTGGCTGCCGGACTCCATGGTGGCCATCTCCCCGGTCTCCGCGTACCTGCACGCCGCCGCCATGGTGAAGGCCGGCATCTACCTGCTGCTGGTGTTCAGCCCCGTGCTGGCCGGCACGCCCGTCTGGTCCGCCCTCCTGATCGGCTCCGGCCTGACGACGGCGCTGCTCGGCGCGGTCTCCGCGATCCGCCGGCACGACCTCAAGGGCCTGCTGGCCTACTCCACCATGAGCCAGCTCGGCCTCCTGGTGACGGCGATCGGCGTCGGCACCCCCACCGCCCTGGCCGCCGCGGTGGTGCACACCGTGGCGCACGCCCTGTTCAAGTCCACGCTGTTCATGCTCATCGGGGTCGTGGACCACGAGGCGGGCACCCGCGACCTGCGCGACCTCGCCGCCCGCCACGTGCGGATGCCCGTCACCGGCGCCGCGATCGCCGTGGCGGCCGCCTCCATGGCGGGTCTGCCCCCGCTGCTGGGCTTCGTCTCCAAGGAGGGCCTGCTCGACGCCGCCCTCGGTGCGCAGGGCCCGGCCTGGCTGCCCGGCCTGGTCACCGCGGGCATCGCCCTGACCAGCGTGTTCACCGTCGCCTACTCCGGTCGCCTGGTGCTCGGCGCCCTCGGCGTGTGGGGCACCGCGCCCGCCGGTGCCGCCGACATGTGGTCGGCGGGCCGCGGCGAGGACGTCCACGAGGCCCCCGCGGCCTTCTGGGCCGTGCCCGTGCTCGGCGTGGTCGTGACCCTGGTCCTCGGGCTGGTCCCCGGCGTCCTCGACGAGGCCGTCGCGGCCGCCGCCACGGCCGCGGCCGGCGCCCCGGTCCACGCGCACCTCGCACTCTGGCACGGCGTGACCCCGGCGCTGCTCGTCTCGGCAGGCGTCATCGCGGCGGGCCTGGCCCTGGTGGCCGCGCGCCGTCCGGTCGAGCGCGTCGCCTCCCATGCGGGGCTGCCGTTCTCGGGCCTCGGCGTCGTGGACGGGATCCTGCGCGGGGCCGTGTCCCTGGGCGCCGCGGTCTCCCGCGTCTCCGGCGGCATCGCCCCGCGGGCGCACCTGCTGATGCCCGCACTGGTGCTCGGTGCCTTCGCCGTGGCCGGGGTCGTCGCGTCGCCGGATCTGCCGGCCGTCGTCGGGCAGCCCTCGCGCTGGCATGACTGGGCGTTGGTCGCCCTCGTCGGCGTGGGCGTGGCCGCCACCCTGCGCGCGCGCACCCGCATCGCGGCCATGGTGGTCGTGGGCACGGTGGGCTTCGGCGTCACGCTGTGGTTCTTCACCCTCGGGGCCGTGGACGTGGCCCTCACCCAGCTGATGGTGGAGGTCCTCACCGTCTGCGTCATGGTGCTGCTGCTCCGCCGCCTGCCCGCCCGATTCTCTGCGGAGTCCACGCCGCACCGCGCGGGGGCGGTGGCCGCCGCGGTGATCGCCGGCGTCGCCTCCACCCTGAGCGTGCTGGCCTTCACGGGCCGGCGGGAGATCTCGGACATCGCGCAGTACTACCTGGACCGCACCTACCCGGACGCCGGCGGGCACAACGTCGTCAACGTGATCCTCGTGGACTTCCGCGCGCTCGACACGCTGGGGGAGATGACGGTGCTCGGTGTGACCGGTCTGACCGTCGCCGCCCTGCTCATGAACCGCCGCCCGGCGCCCCCGCAGCCGTCCGCCGTGGACGTGCGCTCCCCGCTGGCCGCGGTCCACGAGAACCTCGTCTACGCCCGGACCTTCGGCCGCGCGCTGGGGCCCATCATCCTGGTGCTGTCCGTGCTGCTGCTGCTGCGCGGCCACTACGAGCCCGGGGGCGGGTTCATCGCCGCGCTCGTCGGCGGCGCGGGCTACGCGCTGCTGCACCTCTCCGCGGACACGGACGACGAGCCGCGCCTGCGCTGGCCGTACCTGGCCCTGATCGGCGGCGGCGTGACCCTGGGCACCGTGGCCGGCCTGGCCGGGTACCTCACCGGCAAGGGCTTCCTCGGGTCGGCGAGCGTCAAGGTCCTCGGCTACAGCCTGGGCACCACCCTGGCCTTCGACATGGGCGTGTACCTCGCCGTCCTCGGGCTGATCGTGGCCGCGTTCCGCCTCCTGGGCCCGGACAACGCCACCGCCGACGACGCCGCCCCCGCACCGACCACCGGCGGCGAGTCCGCCCGAGAGGAGGCGGCCCGATGACCGTCGCGCTCACCGTCGGCCTGCTCATGGCCGGCGCCGTCTACCTGTTCTCCAAGCGCGAGCTGCTGCGCGTGATCCTGGGCATGGTCCTGCTGGGCCATGCCGCGAACCTCGCGATCCTGGCCACCGGCGGCACCGACCGCCGCGCCCTGCCGTTCGTGGACGGCGGCCCCGCCCCGGCCGGGGCTGCCGACCCGTTGCCTCAGGCGTTCGTGCTGACGGCCATCGTCATCTCCTTCGCGGTGACCGTCCTGCTGCTCGTGCTCGCCGTGACCGGCCGTGCGGACGACGCCGTCGCCGCCCCGGGCGAGCGCCCCGACGTCCGCGAGGCCGCGGCCGCGGACGCCCGCTTCCCCCTGGCCGAGCGCCATGCGGCGGCCCGCACCCTGACCGGCTCCCTGCCCGCCGCGCCGGAGGCCGGCGCCACGCCCGAGCGGGAGGAGCGCGCATGAGCGACCACGCCGTCGGACTGCTGCTGCCCCTGTTCGTCGCCGTGCCGCTCCTGTCGGCGGGGCTGCTCGTCGTCGCAGGCTCCCGGCCCCGCCTCCATCGGGCCGTGCTGGCCGCCGTGCTCGCCGGCGGGACCGTCGGGGGAGGCCTGCTCATGGCCCGCGCGGCGGACGGCTCCGTGGCCGCCGCGGGCGTGGGCGGATGGCCGGACGGCATCGCGATCGCGTTCGCCGCGGACATGCTCACCGGGCTGATGGTCGCGCTCACGGCGGGGCTGACGCTCGTGGGCGCGTGGTTCGCCTACGGCTCCCGCGTGGCCAACTCGGCCCACTTCGCGCCCTTCATGCTCGTGCTCATGGCCGGCGTGCACGGGGCCCTGCTCACCGCGGACCTGTTCAACCTGTTCGTGTTCATCGAGGTCATGCTGCTGCCCTCCTACGGGCTGTACGTGCTCTCCGCGAACCGCCGTGAGCCGCTGCGGCGCGTGGACGGCGCCCGCATGTACGTGACCCTGAACCTGCTGACCTCCACGATCCTCGTCACGGGCGTCGGCTTCGTGTACGCCCTCACGGGCTCGGTGAACATGGCCGTGCTGGCCGGGGCCGCGCGCGGCGACGTGCGCGTCGCCCTCGCGGCGGGCCTCGTCCTCTTCGCGCTGTCCATCAAGGCGTCCATGCTGCCGATGCACGGCTGGCTCGCCCGCGCCTACCCGTCCACCTCCCCGGCGGTGACGGCGATCTTCGCCGCGCTCCACACCAAGGTCGCGGTCTACGCCATGTACCGGATCTACATGGTCGTGTACGACGGCGACCCCCGCCTCCTCGGGCTCATCCTGACGCTGTGCCTGGCCACGCTGATGGTCGGCGCCGTGGCGTCCGTGGGCGAGCACGGGGCGCGCGCGGTGCTGTCCTGGCAGATGGTCTCGGGCATCGGCGGCATCATGGTCGGACTCGGCCTGGCCACCCAGGCCGGGCTGTCCGCGGGCCTGTTCTACCTGGTGCACCACATGGTGGTCATGGCGTGCCTGCTCACCGCCACGGGCGCGATCGAGGTGCGCTACGGCTCCGGCCGGCTGGCCGACCTGCAGGGCCTCGCGGTGCGCGAGCCGCTGATCGCCGCCGCGTTCTTCGTCGGCATGCTGTCCCTGGTGGGCATCCCGCCGTTCTCCGGGTTCGCCGGCAAGCTCGCCCTGGTGCTGGCCGGCGTCGCGGCGGGCCGCACGGTCACGGTGGTGCTCGTCCTGGTCGCCTCCCTCATCAGCCTGTGGGCGCTTCTGCGGATCTGGGACGCCTGGTTCTGGGGTCGCCCCCGGGCCCCGCACGGCCATCGGGAGCGGCTCGACACCGCCGCGCTGCCCCTGGTCCACGGGGACGGCGTCATGCCGGCCGCCGGCGCCCCCGTGCACCCCGCGGGCCGCGGCTCGAGCACGGACTCGGAGCGCGCGGAGGCCTGGGCGTCGACGGAGACCCTGGACACGCCCACGGGCGTCCTGCCCGTCGTCGTCGACCCGGACGAGGACCACACGGCCTCGCGCATCCCGCTGCGCCTGGCCGGCCCGGCCGTGCTGATGGCCGCCGCCACCCTCGCCCTCGGCCTCGGCGCCGAGGGGCTCTGGTCCGTGACGGACCAGGCGGCCCGCGGCCTGGCCGACCCCACCGCGTACATCGAGGCGGTGCTCGGCCGATGACCCCGACCCGAACCGTCCGTCCGCCGCGTGAGGAGGCCTCGTCATGACCGTCCACCATCCCGACGGGGGCGTCGACCTGACCCCCGGCACCGCTTCGGCGGCGTCCTGGCCGCTGCGCTGGCTCCTGTTCTGGTGCTGGTACGCGTGGGCCCTCGTGACGTCCTCGGGCGCGGTGCTCCAGGACCTGCTGACCCCCGGGGACCAGGCTCGCTCCGGCATCGCGCGGGTGCGCAGCAACTGCCGCACCGACGCCGAGGTCACCCTGCTCTCCGCCCTGATCACCCTCACCCCGGGCACCCTCACCTTGGGCACCCGGCGCGAGGGCGCCCAGGGCCAGGAGCCGGGCGCCCCCGAGGCCCGCCGCCTGCTGTACGTCCACGGCCTGTACGCCGACGACGCCGACGCCCTGCGCGCCGAGATCCACGACATGGAGGCCCGCATGCTCCACGCGATGCGCCGCACGGGGGTGGCCCGATGAGCGGGCTCCTGCAGGACTACGACTGGTCGTTGGCGGGGATCGACCTCGCCATCGCCCTGCTGCTCGTGGCCGCGCTGGTGTCCGCCGTGCGCATCCTCCGCGGCCCGCTCGACGCCGACCGCGCCGTCTCCGGGGACCTGCTGACCTTCAGCGTCCTGGGCATGGTGGTGATGTTCGGCGTCCGCGCGCAGAACCCGTTCACGTTCGACCTGGTGCTGGTGGCGGCGATCGTCGCGTTCCTCTCCGGGATGTCCCTGGCCCGCGCGCTGACGCGCGGCAAGCGCTGAGAGGAGGACCCCCGTGGACCTCGTGATGACCGTGGCCGGCTCCGTCCTCGCCGTGGCGGGCGCCGTCGTGTTCCTGGGCGCCGCCGTCGGGCTGATCCGCTTCCCGGACCCCTACACCCGCATCTCCGCGACCGGCACGGCCGGCGGCGTCGGGATGATTCTGATCGTCACCGGTGGGCTGCTGCTCATGCCGTCCGTCGCGAACCTCGTGAAGGTCGTCCTGATCGTGGTGCTGCAGCTGGGCACCGCGGCGATCGCCACCATGGCCCTGGGCCGGTCGGCGTACCTGACGGGCGTGCCGATGAACCTCGCCCACTACGACGAGCTGGCGGAGGACACCCCCGGGCGGGAGCACGGCGAGCCCGCGCCCCGGCACCCGGAGGACTGACGCCGCGCAGGATCGGGCCGCGCGTCGGCCCTCAGCGGGGGTCGAGCAGCATGTTCGTCATCCGCACCGTGGAGAGGCGCCGCCCCTGCTCGTCCGTCATGACGATCTCGTGCGTGGTGAGCGTGCGCCCCAGGTGGATCGCGGTGGCCGTGCCGGTGACCAGGCCGGAGCGGACCGAGCGGTGATGCGTCGCGCCGATCTCCGTGCCCACGGCGCCGCGGTGCGGCCCGGCATGGACCTTCGCGGAGAGGGAGCCGAGCGACTCGGCCAGCACCAGGTGCGCTCCCCCGTGGAGCAGCCCCACGGGCTGCTCGTTGCCGGCGACCGGCATGGTGGCGACGGAGCGCTCTGCGGACAGCTCGAGGAACCGGATGCCCATCTTCAGGGCGAGGTGGCTCACGGCCGGGCCGCCGAGGGCCTCCTGCACGGCGGGCGTCATGCCCGCCGCCGTCGCGAGCGCCGCCCGCTCCTCGTCGGTGAGCTCGGGGCGGATTCCGGCGTGGAAGGTGAGCCCCGCGAGGAGGGCCTGGGCACGCTCGGGAGCGGTGGTCGTGTCGGTCATGCCCAGTAGGCTGGCAGGGTCTGTCGAGAGGAGCAACACCACATGGGTGAGAACAGCACCGAGGCCCGTCCCCGCCTGCTCGTGCTGGACGGCCATTCCATGGCCTTCCGCGCGTTCTACGCGCTGCCGGCGGAGAACTTCGCCACGGACACCGGCCAGCACACCAACGCCGTGTACGGGTTCACGTCCATGCTGCTCACGATGATCCGGCAGCAGGCCCCCACCCACGTGGCGGTCGCCTTCGACCTCTCCGGCCCCACGTTCCGCTCCGCCGAATACGGCGAGTACAAGGCGGGGCGCTCCGAGACCCCGGCCGAGTTCGCGGGCCAGATCGAGCTGACGGTCAAGGTCATGGAGGCCCTCGGCATCCCCACGCTCACCAAGGAGGACTTCGAGGCCGACGACATCGTCGCGACCCTCTCCGCCCAGGCGGAGGCCCAGGGCTGGGACGTGTGCGTGGTCTCGGGGGACCGGGACGCGTTCCAACTCATCTCGGAGCGCACCCAGGTGCTCTACCCGAAGAAGGGCGTCTCCGACATCCCGCCCATGACGGCCGCGGACGTGGAGGCCAAGTACGGCGTCCGCCCGGAGCAGTACCCCGAGCTGGCGGCCCTCGTCGGGGAGTCCGCGGACAACCTGCCCGGCGTGCCCGGCGTCGGCCCCGGCTTCGCGGCGAAGTGGCTGCAGAAGTACGGGGACCTGGACGGCGTGCTCGCCCACGCGGACGAGATCACCGGCAAGAAGGGCGAGGCGCTGCGCGCGCACCTCGACGACGTGCGCCGCAACCGCCGCCTGAACGCGCTCGTGCGCGACCTGGACCTCGACGTCTCCCTGGACGCCATGGAGCTGACCATGCCGGAGCGGGAGGTCGTCGAGGAGCTGTTCGACGCGCTGCAGTTCCAGCGCATCCGGGAGCGCGTGTTCGAGGTGTTCGCCGAGCGCCTCGGCTCGGCCGCTCCGGCCGCCCCCGTGGCCGAGGCCCCCGCCGCCGTGCTCGCCGCCACCGCGGACGACGTCCACGCGTTCGTCTCCGCCCACGCCGGCACCCTGCTCGGCCTGCACGTGGAGATCGACGGCCCGGACCTGCTGCCCAAGCGCAAGGTGCCGGTCCCGGGGACGTTCGGCACGCCCGTCGGGCTCGCACTGGCCGCCGAGGACGCCGCCCTCTACGTGGACCTGACGGACGCCGACGCGGACCCCGGCCTGGTCGCCGCCCTCGGCGACCCGCTGGCGGAGGACGGTGCGGCCAAGGCCGTGCACGACCTCAAGCGCACCCTCAAGGCGATCGCCGTGCCCACCGGCCCCACCGCCCTGCCTGCGGACACGTCCCTGCACGGCGTCGTCGACGACGTCGCCCTCTCGGCCTACCTGATCCAGCCGGATCGGCGGGACACCGACCTGGCCACCCTCTCCCAGGCGCACCTGCAGGAGCCGCTCGAGGCGCCCGAGTCGGCCGCCGGCGCGGGGGAGCAGGGCGCCTTCGACCTGGACGGCGCGCAGGAGGAGGCCGAGCGCACCGCGCGCGCGGCCCGGGCTGCCCGCTCCGCGTGGGTGGTGCGCCGGCTGTCCCAGGCGTTCACCCCGCAGGTGCTCGAGCGCGGCGCCCAGCGGCTCCTCCAGGAGATGGAGATCCCGCTGGCGCGCCTGCTGGCCCGCATGGAGCTCGCCGGCATCGCCGTGGACGGGGACGCCCTGTCCGCCCTGCTGGCCGACTTCACCGACCGCGCCGAGGCGGCCAAGGAGTCCGCGTGGGCGTCCGTGGCCGAGGAGACCGGTGGGATGAAGGTCAACCTGGGCTCCCCGAAGCAGCTGCAGGAGGTGCTGTTCGAGCACCTCGACATGCCGAAGACCCGCAAGACGAAGACGGGCTGGTCCACCGACGTGGACTCGCTGCAGGACCTCCTGGAGCAGACGCAGCACCCGTTCCTCGAGAACCTCATGGCGCACCGGGACGCCACCAAGCTCAGGCAGACCGTCGAGGGGCTGCGGGAGACGGTCGCCCCGGACGGCCGGATCCACACCACGTACTCGCAGACCGTCGCGGCCACCGGCCGCCTGTCCTCGCTGCACCCGAACCTGCAGAACATCCCGGTGCGCACCGAGGCCGGGCGGCGGATCCGTGAGGCCTTCGTGGCCGCGCCCGTGGACGGCGAGCCGGCCGAGCTGCTCTCCGCCGACTACTCGCAGATCGAGATGCGCATCATGGCGCACCTCTCCGAGGACGCCGGCCTGATCGAGGCGTTCAACTCGGGGGAGGACCTCCACTCGTTCGTGGGCTCCCAGGTGTTCGGCGTGGACCCCGACGACGTCACCTCGGAGCAGCGCTCCAAGGTCAAGGCGATGAGCTACGGGCTGGCCTACGGGCTGTCCTCCTTCGGCCTGTCCAAGCAGCTGAAGATCTCCGTGGACGAGGCGCGCGGCCTCATGAAGGGGTACTTCGACCGGTTCGGCGGCGTGCGGGACTACCTGCGCGACGTCGTCGCCCAGGCTCGCAGGGACGGCTTCACCTCCACCATCGAGGGACGTCGCCGCTACCTGCCGGACCTCACCAGCGACAACCGCCAGTTGCGGGACATGGCCGAGCGGGCCGCCCTCAACGCACCCATCCAGGGCTCGGCGGCGGACATCATCAAGCGCGCCATGCTGGACGTGCAGGCGGGCCTGGTGGAGCAGGGGCTCCGATCGCGCCTGCTGCTGCAGGTCCACGACGAGCTCATCCTCGAGGTCCCGGCCTCCGAGCTCGACGCCGCGACCGCTCTGCTGCAGGAGCGGATGGGCCGGGCCGCCGACCTCTCGGTGCCCCTGGACGTGCACGTGGGCCACGGAGGGACCTGGCATGCGGCCGCACACTGACCTTCAGCCGACGGCGACGCCGCGGGCCGACGCGGAGGTGCTTGCCGAGCAGGGCCTCGCGCTCGTGGTCGCACCGGGGCGGGCGGCCGATCCGGCGTTCGAGCGGCACACGACGGCCGTCGAGCGGGGCTTCTATGAGCAGGTCCCGTCCGGAGAGGCCATGGCCCAGCTCCTCGAGGCAGGGGAGGCGGACGGCCGACGCATGGTCGACGTGCGCCCGCTGGGCGCGGATCCCGCGACGACCCGCCCGGTGGCGACGTTCGAGGACTTCCGCTCCGAGTTGACGGTCAGCCCCGGCGTCGCCGTGTCCGCGTGGCTGATCTCCGGCGTCACCGTGGACCCGGGCTTCCGCCGCCGCGGCCTGCTGCGCACCATGATGACGCGCAGCCTGGCCGACGCCGTGGCGGCCGGGGTCCCGGTGGCCGCCCTGACGGCCTCGGAGGCGGCCATCTACGGCCGCTTCGGCTTCGGTGCGGCCACCCGCTGGCGCCGCGCCCGACTCGACACCCGGGGGGACGTGCGCCTGCGCGGGGCCCCGTCCACCGGCCGGGTGACGCGCGAGGAGCCTCGGGAGGTCGGAGCACTGGCCGACGAGCTCTACCAGCGCGTGCGACGGCTGACCCCGGGGGCCACTCAACGTCCCACCATGACCGCGATCGGGTGGGAGGACCGGAGCCGCTTCAAGAACGACGGCAAGGGGTCCGGCCTCTACGCGGCCGTGCACCGCGACGCGGCGGGGACGGCCCAGGGGATCGCGCTCTACCGCCCCCAGGGCTGGGACGTCGAGCCGCCCACGGTGACCATGGAGCTCTTCCTGGCGCTCACTCCCGATGCACGGCGCGGCCTGCTGACCCATCTGACCTCTCTGGACCTCATCGAGCGGATCGTCTGGGAGCGGGCGCCCGAGGCCGGGTGGCCGGAGGCTCTGCTGGAGGACGAGCGCCGCCTGCGCACGGAACGCGACGGCGACGACCTCTACCTCCGGATCCTCGATGTCCCCGCCGCCCTGGGGGCGCGGGCGGACCTCGGCGACGGTGAGGTCGTCGTCGACGTGACGGACCCGCTCGGGCACGCGGCGGGGGCCTGGCGGATCCGGGCGCGCGACGGCGTCGCCGAGGTGACGGAGGCCGCCGAGGGCGAGGCCGAGCTCGGGCTGGACGTGGCGGACCTGTCGGCGGTGTGGCTGGGAGGGCACGGCGCGGCCGGCGGGGTCGCGGCACGGGTCGCCACGGGGCTGGTGCGCGAGGTCGTCCCCGGTGCCGGGGCGCGGCTGGACGCGCTGCTGCGGCCGAGCGTGCCCGTGCGGTCACTGGTGGGTTTCTGATAGTCTGGTGCAGCACATTCGTGCGCATTCGTGAACTGACCAATCCAACCCACGTCGGGTGGGGGCGCTGTCGTGCCCCGGGGGCCTCCGCTGAGGCGCCGCGCCGGACGTGATCCCTGATCCCAACGGAGTCCCTCCTACATGACCACCACTTCCAACGCCCCGCAGGTCGCCATCAACGACATCGGCTCTGCCGAGGACCTGCTCGCCGCCATCGACGCGACCATCAAGTACTTCAACGATGGCGACCTCGTCGAGGGCACCGTCGTCAAGGTGGACCGCGACGAGGTCCTGCTCGACATCGGCTACAAGACCGAGGGCGTCATCCCGTCCCGCGAGCTGTCCATCAAGCACGACGTGGACCCGGACGAGGTCGTGGCCGTGGGCGACACCGTCGAGGCCCTGGTCCTCACCAAGGAGGACAAGGAGGGTCGTCTGATCCTCTCCAAGAAGCGCGCCCAGTACGAGCGCGCCTGGGGCGACATCGAGAAGGTCAAGGAGGAGGACGGCGTCGTCGAGGGCACCGTCATCGAGGTCGTCAAGGGCGGCCTCATCCTCGACATCGGCCTGCGCGGCTTCCTGCCGGCGTCGCTGGTCGAGATGCGCCGCGTGCGTGACCTGGCCCCCTACATCGGCCAGAAGCTCGAGGCGAAGATCATCGAGCTGGACAAGAACCGCAACAACGTGGTGCTGTCCCGCCGCGCCTGGCTCGAGCAGACCCAGTCCGAGGTCCGCTCCAACTTCCTCCACAAGCTGGAGAAGGGCCAGGTCCGCCAGGGCACCGTGTCCTCCATCGTCAACTTCGGCGCCTTCGTCGACCTGGGCGGCGTGGACGGCCTCGTGCACGTCTCCGAGCTGTCCTGGAAGCACATCGACCACCCGTCCGAGGTCGTCGAGGTGGGCCAGGACGTCACCGTCGAGGTCCTCGACGTGGACATGGACCGCGAGCGTGTCTCCCTGTCGCTGAAGGCGACCCAGGAGGACCCGTGGCAGCTGTTCGCCCGCACCCACGCCCTGGGCCAGGTCGTGCCGGGCAAGGTCACCAAGCTCGTCCCCTTCGGCGCGTTCGTGCGCGTCGAGGACGGCATCGAGGGCCTGGTGCACATCTCCGAGCTGGCCTCGCGCCACATCGACACCGCCGAGCAGGTCGTGTCCGTCAACGACCAGCTGTTCGTCAAGGTCATCGACATCGACCTCGAGCGCCGTCGCATCTCGCTGTCCCTCAAGCAGGCCAACGAGGGCGTGGACCCCGAGGGCACCGAGTTCGACCCGGCGCTGTACGGCATGGCCGCCGAGTACGACGACGAGGGCAACTACAAGTACCCCGAGGGCTTCGACGTCGAGACCAACGAGTGGATGGAGGGCTTCGAGTCCGAGCGCGCCTCCTGGGAGCAGCAGTACGCCGACGCCCAGACCCGCTGGGAGGCCCACAAGGAGCAGGTGCGCCGCTCCCTCGAGGAGGAGGCGCAGGCCCCGGCTGGCAACGCCTCCACGGCGTCCTCCTACTCCTCCGAGGCTCCGGCCTCCGACGGCGGCACCCTGGCCTCCGACGAGGCCCTCGCCGCCCTGCGCGAGAAGCTCACCGGCAACTGATCCCCTGGATCACGCCGTGAGCGGCGCGGCCGCCTGAGACCGCGCCCCGCACCCCGACGGGCCCCGTCCTCCCCACGGAGGGCGGGGCCCGTCGCCGTCCGCGCGGACGGACGCCGTCGTGTCCGGCAGGCGGTCGCCCGGGTCAGCGCCGGGTGGAGACGGTGACCGTGAAGGTGCGGTTGCGTGCGACCTGCCGCGTGGGCCCCACGGCGGTCTCGAGGACGGGGCGGTGGCGCAGGTGGGAGTTCCACACACACCACAGCTCCCCGCCGGGGGCGAGGATGCGCCCGGCGGCCTCGATCATCCGGTGGGCCACGGTGGGGTCGACGGCCGTGCCGTCGTGGAACGGCGGGTTGAGCAGCACCGCGCGGACGGACGCGTCCGGGAGTGCACCCAGGGCATCGTCCTGGACGGCCGTGATCCGCTCCGCCAGGCCGTTGGCCTCGGCCGTGGCGGCGGAGGAGGCGACGGCGTCGGCGGACTGGTCGCTCGCCAGCACCGCGGCGTCGGGCCAGACGCGCGCGGCCACCACGGAGAGCATCCCGTTGCCGGAGCCGGCGTCCACGACGTCCGGCGCGCCGGCCCGCGCCGCCCACGGGATGTCCACGCCGAGGCCGGAGTCCGTGCGCATCCGGTGCGGCGCGGGCACGGGCAGGGCGGGGGAGCGGTCCGCGAGCGTGCCCGCCAGCAGGAGGCTGCCCGGATCCGCCGCGGCGCCGCCGAAGGTCGCCCAGCCGCCCACGAGCGTCACCGCTCCCAGCCGGCCCAGCCGGTGCTGCGCGCGGCGCGGGGCGGGCTCGGTCGCGTCGTCCACCGGGCGGGCGGCGGTGATCACGCGTGACTTGGACCGGCCCCGCCCGGGCACGACGGCGGCGAAGGAGCGGGCCAGGACGTCGTTCATGGACGGCGTCATGTGCTTGTCCCGGCCCGCGCCGAGCACCAGCACGTCGGGGGCCGCATGGACCGCGATGCGCGCGGCCGTCAGGTGCAGGGCGTCCAGGGCCCGGGGGAGCAGCAGGAGCACCGTCCGCGCGTCGGCGAGGGTGGCGGCGTCCACCCCGCCCACCGTGAGGCGCCCCCAGCCGGCGGGCAGGGCCCCATCCGCGTCCCGGAACAGGTCCAGGTTGCGCGCCACGGAACGGGCCGCGGACGCCTCGTCCAGACCAAGCCGCACGTTCAGCCCGCGGGCGAGCAGCGGGAGTGACACGGCGCCGTGCTGGTCGTGCAGCACCGCCACGGGTCCCGGCACGCGCCCGTCCGCCGTCCACCCGGCGAGGGTGTCCACCAGCAGGAGGTCGGCGGCGTCATGGGCCTGGCGCTCCCGGGACTCGGGCAGCGGCCAGCGCCCGAGCCGCTCGAAGGGGAACTCCGCCGTCCAGTCCCGCGGCAGCCCCCGTCCCGCGGCGTCGGGCGTGACGAGCTCCGTGGCGGTCAGGCGGGCGGGGCCGGGGTCCCGGGG
>NZ_JAKRNH010000039.1:0-19607 GCF_022346985.1 Micrococcus sp. ACRRV | reverse complement strand
GCCGGTGGGGTCGGGGGCGGGCGCCGGGAGGCGCCCCGCGGGCCGTCCCACCCTACGCCCCGGCGGGCCCCGCACGCCTGGCCCTTCGCCGCAGACTCGGGCACGCTGGCCGGATGGATCCCGTGACCGTGCTCTCCGCCTCCCTCTCCCACCCCGAAGCGATCGTCGCCGCCGCCGGACGGGCGCGGGTGCCCGTGTCGGTGGCCGCGGACCTGGCCGAGCTGGAGTCGGGCGGCCGCAACGTGTTCGGCAACGACGTCGGCGGCGTGTTCTCCTCCCCCGGCGCCCCGGACGTCGACGTGACGCCGGAGCGCGTCGCCGAGCTCCGCCGGCGAGTGGCGGACGGCGAGCGCTCCAACGGCGTGGGCCCGGCGCAGATCACCTGGCCACCCCTCTTCGACCGCGCCGACGCCGAGGGCCTGGACCTCGCCGACCCCGAGGACAACATGACGCTCGGCCTGAGCCTGTTGCGGGACAGCGCCCGCGGGGACTTCTCCGCGGCCGGCCTCGAGCGGGCGGGCACGCTCTACAACGCGGGCACGCTTGCGGGCGGCGTCACCGACTACGGGCGCCGCCTGGCCGCGGCCGCGGCGGCCTGGGAGAGGCGCCTCACCGCACGGGGCTGACCCTGAGGACCCGCGCCCGCGCGCGGGACACGGATCGGTGAGACGCCCGGGACGAGCGCCACCGGCCGCCTCGATATGCTGGGCCTGTGTCTGGCGGCGACGTCGGACGTCCCGGCCGCCCACCTCATTCCCTGGAGAACCCCATGCCTCGACTGCACAGTGCCCACGACACCGCCGACAACGCCCCCGGCGCCCGTGCGCTGAGCGGCGTCGGCGCCGCCCGCCATCGGGCGCTGCGGCCCGCCGCCGTCCTGTTCACCGCGGGCCTGTTGCTCACCGGCTGCGCGGGCCCGGACGGCGCGCCGGCCGGAGGCTCCCCGGAGGCCGGTGCGTCCACCACCGAGGACGCGGGGGCCTCGAGCGGCACGGCCGGCGGGTCCGCCGGAGGCCAGTCGGGCGCGTCGGAGAGCCGGGCCGAGGGCTCGCCCCCCGTGGATCCGGCCGACTTCCCGGCGTCCAACACCACCAAGCTGACCCGCGTGGAGACCATCAAGGACCCCGGCCTGACGCCGAAGTCCATCGTCTCCAATCAGCACGGGCTCGCGATCGCCAACAACATGATGTACCGGCACAACGTCATGCTCTTCGACACCCGGAGCCGCGAGGTCGTCCAGACGCTCGAGGACACCGTGGACACGGACGCCATGGGCATCGACGGCCTGTCCGGCGTGGTCAACGGCTCGCCGGTGGAGGCCGCGTGGACCCAGGACGGCAGGTACGCCTACGTCTCCAACTACCAGCTGACCGGCGGCGAGGGCACCGGCGTCAAGCCGGATGACAACTGCACCGCCGGCTCGGCGATCTCCCCCTCCCTCGTGTACCGGTACTCGGTGGAGGAGAAGAAGTGGGACGCCGCCTACCGCGTCGGCCGGGTGCCCAAGTACCTGGCCCTGTCCCCGGACGACTCCCGCCTGCTGGTCAGCAACTGGTGCGACGCGACCCTGTCCGTCCTCGACGCCGAGACCGGGGAGCTCCAGCACACCATCCCCCTGGACACCATGCCCCGCGGCATCGTGGTACTGCCGGACAACAAGACCGCCTACGTCGTCGCCATGTGGGCGGACAAGCTCTACCGCGTGGACCTCGACGCCGGCACCGCCGAGCTGGTCATGAACACCGGCCCCCAGCCGCGCCACCTCTCCCTGTCCCCGGACGGGAAGACGCTGTACATGACGGTGGCCGGCGCCGACCGGATCGTGAAGCTCGACGCCGCCACCGGCAAGGTCCTCGCCAGCGCCTCCGCCGGCGATGAGCCGCGCTCCATGGACGTCTCCAGGGACGGCACCGCGCTGTACGTCGTCAACTACGAGGCGTCCACGCTGACCAAGATCGACGCCGAGACCCTCGAGATCCTCGACACGGCTCCGGCCGGCGAGAACACCGTCGGCGTCACCTACGACGACCCCACCGGGCAGGTCTGGGTGGCCAACTACGGTGGCACCGTCGACGTCTACGACGACACCGACGGCGTGGGCCCGGGCGCCGCCGGCTCCGCGCAGCCCACCGCCGACGCCCCGGGGGACTGACCTCGCACCGGCCGGCCCCGCGGGCCGGCCGGTCGCCGCTCCGGGCGGCTCAGAGGGCCAGGTTCACGAGCAGCACGTAGGCGAGCGTGCCCGCTCCGATGGACAGCAGGGTGCGCCGCCCGCCGAGCAGGTGCACGAGCACCGTCACGGCGCCCGCCGCGAGCGTGCAGCCGACGCGCGGCCAGTCCACCGGGTCGCCGGGGGCGAGGGCCGCGGAGTCGAGGACCATCACCACGGCGAGGATCGTCAGGATCCCGGCGGGCATCCACACCGCCAGGCGCGCCACGAGCCGGGACTCGCGCAGCGGGCGCAGCAGGACGAACGGCAGGGCCCGCAGCAGGAAGGTCACGCCGCCGGCCACGAGCGCGGCGGCCACGATGTACCCGGGGTGCACGACGCCGTCGATCATCGGCCCGCCTCCGCGTCCACCGTCGTCAGCTCGGCCGCCTCAGCGGCTCCGGGGGAGGTGGCACCGAGCTCCTTGACCGCCGGCAGCGGGAGGCGCGCCCCGCGCTCGGCCGCGACGTGCGCCGCCATCAGGGCCGCCACGAACCCGAGGAACGAGGCGACCAGCAGCGCGCTCGGCGCGACGACGAGCCCCACCCCGACGGCGGCCGCGGCGGCGAGCACGAGCAGGACGTGGCGGCGGGTGCGCGCGGCGTCGAGGGCGAGGACGATGAACAGGGCGGTGAGGGCGAACTCGAGGCCCTCCACCGGTGCCGGCAGCAGCCCGGCCGCCACGACGCCCACAAGACCGCCGACCACCCAGTACAGGTGGAGGCTGACCTGGGTGGCGAGCAGCCGCGGGGCGGTCCAGCCACGCGGATGGGCGGCGGTGATGGCGTAGGCCTCGTCGATGAGCCCGCCCATCGAGTACAGCCGGGCCAGCGGGTTCCGCACCACGCGCAGCGGGAAGCCGAACGCGTAGAACACGTGCCGGAAGTTCAGCAGGAACACGGTCACGGCGATCCCCGCCAGGGACGTCCCCGCGGCCAGCAGGCTCACCAGCAGCAGCTCCACCGAGCCGGCGAACACCACCACGGACAGCAGCGGGGCGGCCCACCCGGGGAGTCCGGCCTGCACCACGAGCATCCCGAAGGCCACGCCCAGCGGGAACAGCCCCAGTCCGGCCGGTCCCGACAGGCGGACCCCCTCGGCGACCTCCGCACGGCGGGTCGGCAGGGCGTCCGGCACGCCGGACGCCGCGGGCGACGGCGGTGTGATCTCAGTCATGGTCGGGCCAGGGTGCCACAGTCCATGCGCCCCGTCCGCCGCGACGACGCAGGGTGACGGGACGGCGCGGTGCGGAAGAGGACCCCCACAGCCCTCTCACGGTGAATGCGGGGCGGTTTTCCACGGGTTACCGTTGTCCATGACGTCCGGGCGCTCCGCGGCGCGCCGTCGGACCTCGACCGGACGTGCCGCGCCATTCCGGACCCCTCCGATCCGACCGCCGAGGGGCCCTCCTGCGTCCGAACCCGGCCCGCTGACCAGGAGTATCACCGCATGGAACACATCTCAGGACGCCCGCTCACCCGCCGCGGCACGCTGCTGGGGCTCGGCGGCGCCGGGGTCGCCGGGGCGCTGGGCCTGACGGGCTGCTCCTCCGCGCAGACGACCTCCGCTCCGCAGACCTCGGCGTCTCCGTCGTCCTCCCCCGTCGCGGCGACGGGGATCGAGGACCTCGCCGTGGGCCAGGACGCCGTGGTGCGCGCGTCGCTGACGACCGCCTGGCTCAAGCCCGACGTGGACCGTGGCTGGACGGACGAGCCCGTCACCCAGGCCGACCCCCGGCCTGACGAGTGGCTCCCCCGCATGGACGACACCCTGCAGCGGGGGCTGCTCGGCCGCAGCGACACCCAGGCGGCCCTCGGCTCCCGCGTCACCGTGCGCGAGCTCTCCGGGGACTGGGCGAGGGTCAGCTTCCTGGACCAGGCCGCGCCGAACGACTTCGGCCACCAGACCAGCTGGGTGCCGCGCGCCCACGTCGTGCGCGATCTCGGCTTCCTCTCCGCCCAGCAGGCCGACGGGGCCCCGATCATGCGCGTGACCGCGCACAGCACCGGGGTATACGAGGGCGAGGACATGGAGAAGACCCTCGTGGTCGTCCCCCTCGGGACGCGCCTGCCGCTGCTGGAGGAGGGCGACGAGGCCTCGAAGGTCCTGCTGCCGGACGAGCGGGAGGGTTGGATCGCCGCCGCGGACACGGCCGTGGGCGAGCCCGCCCTCGGCACGGCCGAGCAGGTCTTCGAGACCGCGCGCTCCTTCGAGGGCACGCCGTACCTATGGGGTGGCATGAGCCGGTTCGGCATCGACTGCTCCGGCTTCACCTACACGGTGCTGCGCGCGCACGGCATCCTGCTGCCCCGCGATTCCGGTCCTCAGCTCTACGACTCGGGACTTCCCAGGGTGGCCGCCGACGACCTCACCCCGGGCGACCTGCTGTTCTACTCGCACGTGCCCGGGGGCCGGCGGATCCGCCACGTCGCCCTGTACCTCGGCAAGGGGCGCGGCATCAACGCCCCCTTCGTGGGGCGCCCGGTCACCGTCGAGACGCTGGAGCAGCTCAACGCGAAACACGACTACGCCGGCGCGGTGCGCCCCCGGTACGCCCAGGCCTGACCGCCCCACGGGCCGGTGTTCCCTCGAGGTCGGACGACGACGGCCCCGGGACCACATCGTGTGGTCCCGGGGCCGTCGCCCACGGTGGACCCAGAGGGATTCGAACCCCCGACCTGCTCGGTGTAAACGAGACGCTCTGACCGGCTGAGCTATGGGTCCCGGCCGCACCGTCCGGACCGCGGACGGCACCCGCCCAGCCTAGCGCCGCCGACCGAGCGCGCCCTCCGCAGCCCGCCGGTGCGCCTGCGCCGTGCGGGGTCCGCCGGGCTCCCCGGGGCGGACCCGGACCAGCTCGGTCCCCGACTCGTCCACGAGGACGGAGACGCGTCGCGGGCGGCCCGTGGTCTCGTCCAGCAGGCCGAACCGGGCGGCCGCGGCACCGTGGGGCCAGAAGTCCGAGAGCAGCACGCACTCCGCCGGCAGGCCCGTCCGGTCGGCGACCTCTCGGAGGACGGGGGCGGCGTCGCAGGAGACCACGCGCAGGCCCACGTCCTCCGCGGCGAGCTCGACGGCCAACGGCCCCAGCCAGGCGAGCTCCCCCGCACAGACGGGGGTGAACGCCCCGGGAAGGAACACCAGCCAGGCGGCGCGCTCCCCCGAGACCACGGGCGGCCACGGCCAGGGCGTGCCGTGGATGTCCCGCAGGGCCGGCTCAGCCACCGCGCTTCTCGAGCCGCACGGCGGCCCAGTCCGCGCTGCCGCCGGCGCCCGTCGTGACGTGCAGCCCTGCCGTGGCGGCGGCCTCCGCGACGTCCGTGGGGCTCACGTGCCCGGGGCGGCCGTTGCGGGGCGTCATCAGCCAGACCGGGCCCGCGTCGAGGGAGCGCTGGGCGTCCACGAGCGCGTCCGTGAGGTCCGAGACGTCGCCGTCGTCCGTCCGCCACCAGAACAGCACCGCGTCCGCCGGCTCCTGGTCCTCCTCGGTGAGCAGCTCCTCGCCCAGGGCGTCCTCGAGCGCGTCACGGAAGTCGAAGTCGATGTCGTCGTCATACCCCCACTCCTGGACGAGCTCTCCTGCGGTCAGGCCGTAGGCGTCCAGCAGCTCCTGGTGCGTCGAGGTCCCGTCCGACGGGGTCTCCATGCGCGCGCTCCTCCTTGAGACGAGGACGGGGCGGAGCGGGTCTCCAGCGCCGTCCGGTGCGGGTGACACGCACCACCATACGCCGTGGCCCTCCGGACAACGGGGCCCGGACGCGGGCGCGCAGCCCCGTGCGCCATTAGGCTGGCCGACGACGCGTACCGCTGCCGGCGACCGGCCGCAGGCGCGAGCGGCCGGCCGGGCCTCACCGGCGGACCGCAGGACACCCCGCGGAGCACCCCTCCGCACGAGACCCCAGGAGGCACCGTGAGCGCAGCCGAAGAGAGCTCGCAGATCGTCAGCGGTCTGACCAGCCAGCGCCCGGACAAGGACCCGCAGGAGACCGCCGAGTGGATCGAGTCGTTCGACGGGCTCGTCGACGAGCGCGGCACGGAGCGCGCGGAGTACATCATGCGCTCGCTGATGCAGCGCGCCGGCGCCAAGTCCGTCGCCCTGCCGCACGTGACCACCACGGACTACGTGAACACGATCCCGGCCGACCAGGAGCCCGAGTACCCGGGCGACGAGGAGCTGGAGCGCCGCTACCGCAACTACCTGCGGTGGAACGCCATGGCCCTCGTGCAGCGCGCCCAGCGCGACGCCGTCGGCGTCGGCGGCCACATCTCCTCCTACGCGGGCCAGGCGACCCTCTACGAGGTGGGCCTGAACCACTTCTTCCGCGGCCAGGACCACCCGGGCGGCGGCGACCACATCTTCTTCCAGGGCCACTCCTCGCCGGGCAACTACGCCCGCGCGTTCCTCGAGGGCCGCCTGACCGAGGAGGACCTCGACGGCTTCCGCCAGGAGAAGTCCCGCCAGGGGCACGCCCTGCCCTCCTACCCGCACCCGCGGATGATGCCGCACTTCTGGCAGTACCCCACCGTGTCCATGGGCCTGGGGCCGATGAACGCCATCTTCCAGGCGCAGACCAACCGGTACCTGCACAACAACGGCATCAAGGACACCTCCGACCAGCACGTGTGGGCCTTCCTCGGCGACGGCGAGATGGACGAGCCCGAGTCGCGCGGCCAGCTGCACGTCGCGGCCAACGACAAGCTCGACAACCTCACCTTCGTGGTCAACTGCAACCTGCAGCGCCTCGACGGCCCGGTGCGCGGCAACGGCAAGATCGTCCAGGAGCTGGAGTCGTACTTCCGCGGCGCCGGCTGGAACGTCATCAAGGTCCTCTGGGGCCGCGAGTGGGATCCGCTGCTGGAGGCCGACGACGAGGGCGAGCTCGTGCGCATCATGAACGAGACGCTCGACGGCGACTACCAGACCTACAAGGCCGAGTCCGGTGGCTTCGTGCGCGAGCACTTCTTCGGCCGGTCCTCCGTCACCAAGGAGATGGTGGCGGACATGACCGACGACGAGATCTGGGGCCTCAAGCGCGGCGGCCACGACTACAAGAAGGTCTACGCCGCCTACAAGGCCGCCATGGAGCACAAGGGCCAGCCCACCGTGATCCTGGCCCACACCATCAAGGGCTACGGCCTGGGCAAGTCCTTCGAGGGCCGCAACGCCACCCACCAGATGAAGAAGCTGACGGTGGACGACCTCAAGGTGTTCCGGGACCGCCACCGCATCCCGATCTCGGACGAGCAGATCGAGAAGGACCCGTACAACATCCCGTACTACCACCCGGGCGCCGACGCCCCGGAGATCACGTACATGATGGAGCGGCGCAAGGAGCTGGGCGGCTTCGTGCCGGAGCGCCGCAGCACGTACCACCAGATCCCGCTGCCGCCCGAGTCCGCGTACAAGCAGGCCCGCAAGGGATCGGGCAAGCAGCAGGCCGCCACCACCATGGCGTTCGTGCGCCTGCTCAAGGACCTGATGCGGGACAAGAACATGGGACCGCGCTTCGTGCCGATCATCCCGGACGAGGCCCGCACCTTCGGCATGGACTCGTTCTTCCCGACCGCGAAGATCTACAACCCCAAGGGCCAGAACTACCTGTCCGTGGACCGGGACCTGTTCCTGTCCTACAAGGAGTCCCCGCAGGGGAAGATCTACCACGTCGGCATCAACGAGGACGGCGCCACCGCGGCGTTCAACGCGATCGGCACGGCGTACTCCACGCACGGCGAGCCGATGATCCCGGTGTACATCTTCTACTCGATGTTCGGTTTCCAGCGGACCGCGGACAACATCTGGGCCGCAGGCGACCAGCTCGCGCGCGGCTTCATGATCGGCGCCACCGCGGGGCGCACCACCCTCGCCGGCGAGGGCACCCAGCACATGGACGGTCACTCCCCCGTCCTGGCGTCCACGAACCCGGCCGTGAAGCACTACGACCCGGCGTACTCGTACGAGATCGCCCACATCGTGCGCCAGGGCCTGGAGGACATGTACGGCGACCACGAGGACGGCGACGCCCGCCGCAACGTCATCTACTACCTGACGGTCTACAACGAGCCGATCACCCACATCGAGGAGCCCGAGGGTCTCGACGTGGAGGGCCTGCTCAAGGGCATCTACCGTCTCTCCGAGGGCCAGGGCGACGGCCCGAAGGTCCAGCTCCTGGGCTCCGGCGTCTCCGTGCCGTGGGCGCTCGACGCCCAGAGGATCCTCTCCGAGGAGTGGGGCGTGAACGCCTCCGTGTGGTCGGTGACCTCCTACAACGAGCTGTACCGCGACGCCGTCGCGGCGGAGAAGGACGCCCTGAAGGACCCGTCCGCCACTCCCCGCGTGCCCTACGTGACGCAGGCGCTGCAGGGGGCCGAGGGCCCGATCGTGGCCACCTCGGACTACTCCACCTCGTGGACGAACCAGATCCGCCCGTTCGTGCCGAACCGCTTCTCGGCGCTCGGCGCCGACGAGTTCGGCTTCGCGGATACCCGCGCCGCCGCCCGTCGGTACTTCCTCATCGACACCCACTCGATGGTGGTCCGCGCGCTGCAGCTCCTCGAGGAGGAGGGCGGGGTCGAGCGGGGCACGGCCGCGAAGGCGCACGAGAAGTACCGCCTGGACGACGTCACCGCCGGCACCACCGGCATCGCGGGCGGCGACGCCTGATCCCCCCGGCCCGGCTCGCCCGCTGAGCCCGACGACGGCCGGTCGCCTCCCCTGCGGAGGCGGCCGGCCGTCGTCGTCCCCCGTGTAGGAATGCCACAACCGCCCCTAGGATGTGGCGCATGCCCGCTCCCCGCCCCTCCGCCCCCCGCAGGGTCAGCGCCGACGGACTGGCCCGCCTGCGCGCGCACCTGGGGACGTTCAACACCGCCACCCTGCGTCGGCTGGACGAGACCCTGCCCTGGTACCGGGAGCTCACCCCGGACGAGCGCAGCGCCCTGGGGCTCATCGCGCAGCGCGCCCTGCAGGGGTTCATCACCTCGTTCGAACGGCCGCAGACCACCACGGTGGACGTGCTGCGCGACGTGTTCGGCCAGTCGCCCACGGAGCTGACCCGGGCGATCTCCCTGCACCGAGCTCTGCAGCTGATCCGCACGATCGTCGACGTCGTGGAGACCGGGGTGCCGGACGCCGTCTCCGAGGCCGACCAGCCGGTGGTCGCGGAGCACGTGCTCCACTACTCGAGGGAGATCGCGTTCGCGATCGCCGACGTCTACGCCCGCGCCGCCGAGCTGCGCGGCGCCATGGACTCCCGGCTCGAGGCCGTGCTCCTGGACGCCGTGCTCCGCGGCCAGGAGCCGGACGAGATCCAGCACCGCGCCACCGCGTTCGGCTGGCGCGGCGGGGACGGCGTGATGGTGATGGCCGGCTCCGCGCGCGACGGCGCCACCGCCGCGTTCCTGCCCGGGCTCCGCCGCGACGCCGCCCGCCTCCAGTGCGAGCTGCTGGTGGGCGTGCAGTCCCGGCGCCTGGTGCTCGTGGTGGGGTCCGTGAGCGACCCCGACGCGGTGGCGGAGGCGCTGCTGCCCTGGTTCGCGGACGGGCCGGTGATCGTCGGCCCGGTCGTGGACTCCCTGCTGGAGGCGCACGTGTCGGCGCACCATGCGCTGGCCGGGCTCGGCGCGGCGGCCGCGCACCCGCGCGCCGGCCGCCCCGCCCGCTCGGACGACCTGCTGCCCGAGCGCGCCCTCGCCGGGGACGCGACCGCGTGCGCGGCGCTCGTGGACGGCGTCTACGCCGCCCTGGCCGACGCCGGGCCGAGCCTGCTCGAGACCGTGGACGTCTACACGGCGTGCGGGCACTCCCTCGAGGGGACGGCCCGCGAGCTGTACGTCCACGCGAACACCGTCCGGTACCGCCTGCGGAGGGCCGCCGAGGTGACGGGCTGGGACCCGCAGCGGCCCCGGGACGCCTACGTGCTGCAGACGGCGGTGGCGCTCGGCAGGCTGTCCGAGGGGGCTCCCCGGTTGTAGAATCCCTCCAAAGCGCGCGTCGGAGGTTCGGCGCCCGCACGGGCGCCGCCGGACGGTCCGGCCTGCCAGAGTGGAGACCATGCTTGCGATCGTCTGCCCCGGACAGGGCTCCCAGACCCCCGGCTTCCTCGCCCCCTGGCGCGAGCTGGAGGGCGTGCCCTCCCTGCTGGACCGCCTCTCCGCGGCCGCCGGCGTGGACCTGACCGCGCACGGGACGGTCTCGGACGAGGAGACGATCAAGGACACCGCCGTGGCCCAGCCGCTCATCGTGGCGGCCGGCCTCGTCGCCGCGGACGTGCTGGGCCTGGACGCGCTCGCCCCCGACCGCGTGCTCGCCGCCGGCCACTCCGTGGGCGAGATCACCGCCGCCGCCGTGGCGGGCGTGCTCTCCCCGGAGGACGCCCTCGCGCTCGTGCGGGTGCGTGCCACCGGCATGGCCGAGGCCGCGGCCGCCACCCCCACGGGCATGGCCGCCGTCGTCGGCGGGGACCAGGACGAGGTCCTGGCGGCCGTCGAGGCCGCGGGCCTCACGCCCGCGAACGTGAACGGGGGCGGTCAGATCGTCGCGGCCGGCACCCAGGACGCGCTCGACGCCCTCGCGGCGCAGCCCCCGGCCCGCGCCCGGGTGATCCCGCTCAAGGTGGCCGGGGCGTTCCACACGGAGCACATGCGCCCCGCCGTGGACGCGCTCGCCGCCCACGTCACGGGCCTCTCCCCCGCCGACCCCCGCCTGACGCTGCTCTCCAACCGCGAAGGCGCCGCCGTGGCCTCCGGAACCGAGGTCCTCGAGCGCATCGTGAACCAGGTGACCCGCCCCGTCCGCTGGGACCTCTGCATGGAGGCCATGGCGGAGCGCGGCGTCACCGGCATCATGGAGGTGCTGCCCGGCGGCACCCTGGCCGGCCTCGCCAAGCGCGGCCTCAAGGGGGTCCCCTCGCTGGCCGTGAAGGCCCCGGACGACCTCGACGCCGCCCGCGCCTTCATCGCCGAGCACACCGCCTGACGCCCTCCCGCGCCGCATCGTCACAGAGAAGAGCACCATGACCGTCACCCTGAAGCAGCACGAGCGTCCCGCCGGCAGCCGGATCGTGTCCGTCGGCGCCTACCGCCCCGCCACCCTCGTCCCGAACGAGGACCTGGTCGGGCCGATCGACTCGTCCGACGAATGGATCCGCCAGCGCACCGGCATCGTCACCCGCCAGCGGGCCACGCCCGAGGAGACCGTCGTCACCATGGCTGTCGGCGCCGGCCGGGAGGCCCTCCAGCGCGCCGGGCTGGAGGCCTCCGACCTCGGCGCGGTCGTCGTCGCCACCGTGACGTTCCCCTACCCGACCCCGTCCGCCGCGGCCGCCGTGGCCGACGCCCTCGGCGCCACCCCCGCCCCGGCCTACGACATCTCCGCGGCCTGCGCGGGCTACTGCTACGGCGTGGCGCAGGCCGACGCCCTCGTGCGCGCCGGCTCCGCGCAGCACGTCCTCGTGGTGGGCGTGGAGCGGCTCTCCGACTTCATCGACCCCACCGACCGCTCGATCTCCTTCCTGCTGGGCGACGGCGCCGGCGCCGTGGTGGTCTCCGCCTCGGACGAGGCCGGGATCGCGCCCTCCGTCTGGGGCTCGGACGGCTCGCGCTGGAGCACCATCTCCCCCACCCGCTCGCTCCTGGACCTGCGCGCCGAGGTGGAGCACGCCCGCGAGACCGGGGACGCCTCGGCCATCATCGGCGCCGAGGAGATGCTGTGGCCGACGCTCCGCCAGGACGGCCCCTCCGTCTTCCGCTGGGCCGTGTGGTCCATGGCGGAGAAGGCGCGGGAGGCGCTCGACGCCGCCGGTGTTGAGCCGGAGGACCTCGCCGCCTTCATCCCCCACCAGGCCAACATGCGGATCATCGACGAGTTCGCCAAGCAGCTGAAGCTGCCGGAGTCCGTCGTCGTCGCCCGGGACATCGCGGAGGCCGGCAACACGTCGGCCGCCTCGATCCCGCTGGCCATGCACAGACTGCTACAGGAGCACCCGGAGCTCTCCGGGGGCCTCGCCCTGCAGATCGGCTTCGGCGCCGGGCTGGTCTACGGCGCCCAGGTGGTGCGCCTCCCCTGAGGCCCCGCCGGTCTGATTCACTGACCACGTACACCCGTACACCCATCACCCCCATCTGAGAAGGAGACGCCCCATGGCTTCCAAGGAAGAGATCCTCGCCGGCCTGGCCGAGATCGTGAACGAGGAGACCGGCCTCGAGACCGCCGACGTCCAGCCGGAGAAGTCCTTCACCGACGACCTCGACATCGACTCGATCTCCATGATGACGATCGTCGTGAACGCCGAGGACAAGTTCGGTGTGAAGATCCCGGACGAGGAGGTCAAGAACCTCAAGACCGTCCAGGACGCCGTCGACTTCATCGACCAGGCCCAGGCCTGATCCCCACGGCGCGCTCGGCGCGCCGCCCCGGGCGGAGTCCGGGGACGCGGCCGGCGGGCTGAGCCCCGCCGGGCGTCCCCGGACCGCCTCGCCCTCCGGGGCCCCCGAACCTCTCCCACCCCACTCGAACGACAGCGAGGACACCGTGACCCGCACCGCACTGATCACCGGACTGGGCGCCACGACGCCGATCGGCGGCGACGTGCCCACGTTCTGGGCCAACGCCCAGAAGGGCGTCTCCGGCGCCGCCACGATGCAGCACGAGTGGGTGGAGCAGTACGACCTGCCCGTGACCTTCGCCGCGGAGCTGGCCGTGCCGACCTCCGAGGTGCTCTCCAAGGTGGAGCTCAAGCGCCAGGACCCCAGCACGCAGATGGCCACGGTCGCCGCGCGTGAGGCGTGGGCCGACGCGGGCCTCGCCGACGCGGACGTGGATCCCGAGCGCCTGGCCGTGGCCATGGGCACCGGCATCGGCGGGGTGTGGACCATCCTCGACGCGTGGGACGCCCTTCGTGAGCGGGGGCCGCGCCGCGTGATGCCCATGACGGTCCCCATGCTCATGCCCAACGGCGCGGCCGGCGCGCTGTCCCTCGAGTTCGGCGCCCGCGCGGGCGCCCGGACCGTGGTGGCGGCCTGCGCCGCCGGCACCGAGGCCCTGGACACGGCCCTGACGCTGATCCGGACCGGGCAGGCCGACGTGGTGCTCTGCGGGGCCACCGAGGCGGCGGTCCACCCCATGCCGATGGCCGCGTTCGCGGCCATGCAGGCGCTGTCGAAGCGCAACGACGACCCGCAGTCCGCCTCCCGCCCCTACGACGTGGACCGCGACGGCTTCGTGCTGGGCGAGGGCGCCGGCGTCATGGTCGTGGAGTCCGAGGAGCATGCGGCCGCCCGCGGCGCCCGCGTGTACGCCCGCCTGGCCGGCACCGGGGTCACCTCCGACTCCCATCACATCACCGCCCCCGAGCCCGAGGGCCTGGGCGCCACCCGCGCGATGCGCCGCGCCCTGGCCGACGCCGGGCTGCGCCCGGAGGACGTGGGCCACGTCAACGCCCACGCGACCTCCACCCCCAAGGGCGACGCCCCCGAGTACCTCGCGATGAAGGCCGTCTTCGGCACCGGACTCGACGACGTCCTGGTCTCGGCGACCAAGTCCCAGACCGGCCACCTGCTGGGCGCCTCCGGCGCGATCGAGTCCATCCTCTCGGTGCTGGCCGTCCACCACGGCGTCGCCCCCGTGACGATCAACCTGGAGAACCAGGACCCGGAGATCCCCCTCAATGTGGTGACCGGCACCCCGGCTGCCCTGCCGGCGGACCGTCGAGTGGTCGTGAAGAACTCCTTCGGCTTCGGCGGGCACAACGCCGTGGCCGTGTTCACCGGAGTCTGACCGGCCGCCACGGTGTCCGCGGCGGCGGGCACGTGGGGCGCCCCGCTCAGCCGGCCCGGTGGAGCCAGCGGACCGGCGCACCGGCGGCGGCCCGGCGGAACGGCTCCAGCTCGTCGTCCCAGGCCTCCCCGAGGGCGAGGGACAGCTCGTGGACCAACACGGTCGGGTCTCCCCCGCCGGCCTCGTAGGCGTACCGGATGCGCTCCTCGGAGACCATGATGTTGCCGGAGACGTCCGTGGTCGCGTGGAACACCCCCAGCTCGGGGGTGTGGGACCAGCGCGAGCCGTCGACGCCCGCCGACGGCGTCTCCGTGATCTCGAAGCGCAGGCCCGGCCACCGGCGCAGCGCCGACGCGAGCCGTGCCCCCGAGCCCTGGGCGGCGGACCAGTGGAGTTCGGCGCAGACGGTGCCGGCCTCTGCGGGCTGGTCGCGCCAGTCCACCGGGTCGCCCGGGCCCAGGACGGAGGTGAGCGTCCACTCCACGTGCGGGCACACCGCCGTGGGGGCGGAGAGCAGGTGGACCACTCCGTTCGTGGTGATGTCGGGCATGGGGCCTCCGGGTCTGGCCGCGCGCCGCGTCCGGCGGTGCGGCGGCACCTGACGGGCGTCCGGTCCGGTCATTGTCCCGGACGTCGGCCTGCGCGGCAACGGTGGGGCGGGCGACACGCCGACCCTGGGGGCGGTCAGGCCCGCGGATGGGCCCGCCGGTAGCCGTCCCTGAGGCGGTCGACGGAGACGTGGGTGTAGCGCTGGGTCGTCTGGAGGGACGAATGACCCAGCAGCTCCTGGACGGAGCGCAGGTCCGCCCCGCCGTCCAGGAGGTGGGTGGCGGCGGTGTGGCGCAGGGCGTGCGGGCCGCGGGCCGCGGTGTCCCCGAGGCGTTCGAGGGCGCGGTCGACGGCGCCGCGCAGGACGCGCACGTCGGCCCGGCCCCCGCGGGCGCCCAGCAGCAGGGCCACGCCGGAGTGCTCGGTGGCGAGCACCGGGCGGGCGACCCGCAGCCAGCGCTCGACGGCGGCGGCTGCGGGGGCGCCGAAGGGGACGGTGCGCTGGCGGTCTCCCTTGCCGGTGAGCCGGGCCGTGCGCCGGTCGAGGTCGAGGTCGTCCACGTCGAGCGCGGCGACCTCGGCGACGCGGGCCCCGGTCGCATAGAGCAGCTCGAACAGGGCCACGTCGCGGGCCGCGAGCGCCGCGCCGTGCAGGTCATCGGCGCGTCGGGCCTCGTGGACGCGTTCCTCGGCGGCCTGGAGGAGCCGCTGCGCCTGCTCTGCCTGGAGGACCTGCGGCAGCCGGGAGTCGGGTGCCGGCGCGCGCAGGCGAAGCGTGGGGTCGTCGGGGCGCAGGCCGGATCGGTGGAGCCACCCGAGGAAGGTGCGGGCGGCAGCGACGCGGCGGGCCACGGTCGCGCGGGAGAGGCCTTGGTCGCGCATCCGCGCGAGCCATCGGCGCAGGTCCTCGAGGTCGACCTCGGCGAACGCGTCGGCCCCGTCGTCCGTGACGTGGGCGGCCAGGTGGCGCAGGTCGGCCAGGTAGGCGCGGACGGTGCGGGGCCTGCGACCGCGCTCGTGGAGGAGATGCTCGGCGAACGCCTCGAGCCATGCCTCATCCCGGGCGGAGGCCGGTGGCAGCGGCGCCCCCGGGGCGTGGTGGGCGTGGGGCGGGTGCATGCCCTCCACTGTGCCATCCGTCGGGGGCGCTCCCCCACCGTGCGGCTCACTCCGGTGCCCGGCGCCAGAGGTCGCCTCGGCGTTCGGCCAGCCGCCGGCCCTCCAACCGGGTGAGGACGGCGAGCACCGTGGGGAGGGCGAGCCCCGCGGAGGAGGTCAGGTTGTCCACGGGGACGGCACGCCGCAGCGGCAGTGCCTCGTGGACGAGCAGCTCCTCCACGGTGAGCCCGTCCGTGGGCCGTCCGGGGCTGCGCGAGGCCTCACCCCGGGTGGTCGTGGCCGGGGAGGCTGCCGGCGGCTCCCCGGGTCGGGGCGGTTCCAGCAGTGTCAGGGCCTGCGCGGGGTCGGCGATCAGCCGGGTCGGCCCCTCCTGCAGGAGGCGGTGGCACCCGGCGGAGGAGGGCGAGGTCACCGGGCCCGGGACGGCGCCCACCTCGCGGCCGAGGCCGTGCGCGTGGCCCGCAGTGTTCTGGGCGCCGGAGCGCCAGCGGGCCTCGACCACCACGACGGCCCCGGAGAGCGCGGCGATGAGCCGATTGCGGTGCAGGAACCGGTACCGGGTGGGCGTGGCGCCGGGAGGCATCTCGGAGAGGAGCAGCCCCTCCTCCATGACGGCGCGCAACAGGCGTTCGTGCCCGGCGGGATAGAACCGGTCCAGCCCCCCGGCGAGGACCGCGACGGTCGGCGGCACTCCGGGTGCGGCGTCGTCGTGGGATCCGGGTCCGGAGCGCCGACCGGCGGCCGCGGCCGTCTCGAGCGCCGCCTCGTGGGCGGCCCCGTCGATGCCGTAGGCGCCCCCGGAGACGATGCACACGCCCGCCGCGGAGGCGCATGCGACGACGTCCCGGGTGACCTGCCGCCCGTAGGCAGTCGCCTCCCGGCTGCCCACGACGGCGAGGGCCCGGGGCAGGGGTGGCAGGGTGCCCCGCCCGCGGAACCACAGGCCCACGGGCGCGGCGTCGCCGAGATCGTCCAGACCCGCCGGCCAGGCCGGGTCCTCCGGGATGAGCAGGCCCCCGCCGAGCCGGTGGAGTGCGACCAGGTCCCGCACGGGGTCCAGCCGCGCTGACCGGGGCGCCCAGCGGGCGAGTCCGGCGCTCCACCGCCGGGCGAACGCGTCCTGGCCCAGCCGGTCGGCGAGGAGGTCCCGTTCTGCCGCCTCGATCCGCGCCGCGCCGGTGAGAAGCGTGAGCGCGCGCTCAGGGCCGAGCGCGGCGACGGTGGCGAGCGCGAGGTCGTCCCCGGGCTCCACGAGCCGGGTGAGGGCGGCCCGGGCGACCCGCGGGCCGTCCGGGCGGGCGTTCTGCGCGGTCTCCCCCGCGGTGGTCATCGGTCCTCCTCCGATCGGATCCGCAGCTGCAGGGCGATCTCGACGTCCTGCGCTTCCGGGCAGGAGGCCCCCCGCAGGTCGGCCAGCGTCCACGCCAGGCGCAGCACCCGGCCGTGGCCGCGGGCACTGAGCTCGCCGCGATCCACCGCGCGGTCGGCGGTGGCGCGCGCCTCCGGGGGGACGGCGAAGCGGCCGGAGCGCAGCAGGGCGGCGGGCACATGGGCGTTGCGGCACACCCCCGGCGGGAGCGATCCCTCGCGGGCCGCCGCGGCCCAGCGCGCATCCTGCGCTGCGACGGCGGCGGCCACCCGGGCGGCGACGGCGCGACTGGGCTCGGCCTCCGGGGCGGCGGCCAGCTGGTCCGCCCGGACGGGACGGACGGAGACCTGCACGTCCACACGGTCCAGCAACGGGCCGGAGAGCCGAGCGGCGTACTTGCGCCGCTGCAGCGAGGTGCACCGGCAGTGGGCGCCCGTCCCGGAGCCGAAGCCGCACGGACACGGGTTCGCCGCCAGCACGAGCTGGAACCGCGCGGGGTAGGCGACCGAGCCGTGCGCCCGGTGGACGATCATCTCCCCCGACTCCAGAGGCTGGCGCAGGGCGTCCAACGCACGGCGCTCGAACTCCGGCGCCTCATCCAAGAAGAGCACCCCGCCATGGGCCAGGGACACGGCGCCCGGGCGGCCGAGTCCGGTGCCACCCCCGACCAGCGCCGCCATGGAGGCCGAGTGGTGGGGCGCCTCGAAGGGCGGCGTCCGGCGCAGCCCCCGCGCGGACGGCTCGAGGCCGCGCAGCGAGCGCAGGGCGGCGGTCTCCAGTGCGGTGCGGTCGTCGAGGGGCGGGAGGATCCCCGGGAGCCGCTCGGCGAGCATCGTCTTGCCCGCGCCCGGCGGTCCGGACAGCAGCAGGTGGTGTCCCCCGGCGGCGGCGACCTCGAGCGCGAAGCGTGCCTCGGCCTGCCCGGCGACCTCGGCCAGGTCCGGGACCGGCCCCGAGGGGCCCTCCTGGCCGGCGGCCGGCCCCCGCCCGGCCGTGCCGGAGGGGCCCGAGGGGCGGGCCACGGACGCGTC
This sequence comes from Micrococcus sp. ACRRV, assembly GCF_022346985.1. NCBI lineage: Bacteria > Bacillati > Actinomycetota > Actinomycetes > Micrococcales > Micrococcaceae > Micrococcus > Micrococcus sp. ACRRV. Next base: position 1,557 of record NZ_JAKRNH010000039.1, on the reverse strand, counting down.
GGGGCGGCCGCCGAAGGCGAGGATCGCCTCGTGCAGGTGCGCAAACCCCCGCACCCGCGCGCCGGGGACCAGCTCGGCCTCCGCCACGGCGTCCGCGGCCACCACGACGCGGTCGTGTCCCGCGTCCACGGCGGCCATGACCATCGCCACGGTCTCCGGGGCGCGGTGCAGGGTGCCGTCCAGGCCCAGCTCAGCGAGGAAGACGGGACCGTCCACGCCCTGCACCCGCCCGTCCGCGGCGTAAGCGGCGAGGACGATGGCAAGGTCGTGTGCGGCGCCGCGCTTGTGCACGCCGGCCGGCAGCAGGTTCACCGTGAGGTGGCGCCGGGTCAGGGGCAGGCCGGCGTTGCGGGCGGCCGAGCGGATGCGGTCCCGGCTCTCCTGAAGTGCCTGGTCCGGCAGCCCCAGCAGCGTGAACCCGGGCAGGGACTGGGCGATGTCCGCCTCCACGTCCACCACGGTGCCCCGCAGGCCGGTCAGGGAGATCGAGCGCGTGCGTCCGATGCCGCTCACGGCCGCACGTCCTGCACGAGGTCGAAGTGCACCCCGCCGGTGCGCGGGACGAGCACGGCGACGGCGTCCACCCGCCACTGCTGCGAGCGCAGCGGCCGTCCCTCCCGGGCTGCCGCCTCGCGCACCCACGCCGCGGTGAGCCGGTGCAGCCGCAGCAGCTTGCGGCGTCCGATCGCCTCCAGCGGGTCCCCGTAGGCCAGACCCGAGCGGGTCTTCACCTCGACGCCCACCCACCACGGCCCATGCCGGGCGACGAGGTCCAGCTCACCGTCCTCACCGCGCCAGTTGCGGGCCACGATCTGGTAGCCGCGCTCCGCGAGCCAGCGTGCTGCCGCGTCCTCGCCGTACCGGCCCAGCGCCGTGTGTGCCGTGCTGCCGCGCCGGGCGGCGGGCGTCGTCGTCGTCGTGTCCAGGGGGACCACCTCCTGGCCCCATGCTGGCCGCCGCCGCACCGTCCACGGGGGCGGGATCCGGCAATGTGGGGGACGGACCGCGCCTGGGGCACCTGTGCAGGACAGGTGGCCCGCTGCGGACGCCTCGGACCCCCGTCGACGCCCGGGCTCAGCGCCCCAGGTCGCCCCGCAGCCCGCCGTCCTCGGGGACCTGGAGCTCGTCGCGCGGGAGCTCCTCGATGTTCACGTCCTTGAACGTCAGCACGCGCACGCGGCGGATGAACCGGGCCGTGCGGTAGACGTCCCACACCCACGCGTCCTCGAGCGTGAGCTCGAAGAACACCTCGCCGTCGGTCTGGTGCGGGGTGAGCGTCACCGCGTTCGCCAGGTAGAACCGCCGCTCGGTCTCCACGACGTACCGGAACAGCCCCACGACGTCCCGGTACTCGCGGTACAGGAGCAGCTCGGCCTCGGCCTCGAAATCCTCGACGTCGTCCGTGCTCATGCCCGGGCCTCCTCACCGCTCGTCCCCGCGGCCCGGCGGATGCCGGACGCCCGACCATCCTCCCCCCGTCCCGCCGGCGCCGCACATGATGGTCAAGGCGGAGGACCGCTGCGCCACCGTGGCGGCGGCGTCGATCGCCGCGAAGGT
>NZ_JAKRNH010000038.1:0-20330 GCF_022346985.1 Micrococcus sp. ACRRV | reverse complement strand
GCCCGCACCCGAGGAGACCCCATGGAACGCCGCGTCATGGCCCCCCGCCCCGGCTGGGAGCGCACCATCGCCTCCCAGGGGCTCGTGTTCGACGAGACCGTCCACCCGGACGGGACCGTCACCCACTACTGGAACGAGTCCGCCTGCTACGCGCTGACCATGGCCGAGGTGGAGCACCTGGAACAGGCCTCGGAGCGGCTGCACGCCATGTCCCTGGAGGCCGCCCGCTTCCTCGCGGACGAGCAGTCCGTCCCCGGCTCGCCGTGGCGGGCACTCGGCATCCCCCGGGAGGCGGCGCAGCTCGCCGTCGACTCCCTGAACGCCGGGGAGCCCAGCCTCTACGGGCGCTTCGACCTGGTCTACTCCGGCCCGGACGCGCCGACCAAGCTCCTGGAGTACAACGCGGACACGCCCACCGGGCTGGTGGAGGCCGCGGTGTGCCAGTGGTTCTGGAAGGAGGACGTGTTCGGGGACGCCGTGGACCAGTGGAACGGGATCTTCGAGGCGCTGACGGACCGCTGGCGGCGGATCGCCCCGCCGGAGGCGGACGGGACCCCGGCGCGCGTGCACTTCGCCCACACCGAGCTGGACGAGACCGGCGAGGACGCCATGACCGTGGCGGTGCTGCGCGACGCCGCCGAGCAGGCCGGCGTCAGGGGGGAGTCCCTGCTGATGAGCCAGATCGGCTTCGACACGGAGCGGCTGCGCTTCGTCGGCGCGGACCTGCGGTACCTGCGCCGGATCTTCAAGCTGTACCCGTGGGAGGACATGGTCACCGAGCGCTTCGGGCCGCGGCTGAAGCTCGACGACGAGGTCCGGTGGATCGAGCCGGCCTGGAAGATGCTCCTCTCCACCAAGGCGCTCACCGCGGCCCTGTGGCATCTCTACCCGGGCCATGAGCTGCTGCTGCCCACGTTCCTGAACGACCGGGGCGGCCTGCGCGAGTGGGTCCGGAAGCCGCTGCACGGCCGCGAGGGCGCGGGCATCGAGATCCGCTCCCGCGCCGGGGACGTCAGCTCCGCCGCGGGCCGCTGGGGCGCGGAGGGGCACGTGTACCAGCAGTTCCACGGCCTGCCGGACTTCCCGGCGCCCGACGGCGCCCCCAACCGCCCGGTGCTGGGCACCTGGATGGTCGGGGACGAGTGCTTCGGGGTGGGCATCCGCGAGTCGGACGGCCCCGTCACCGACGCCCTGTGCCGGTTCGTCCCGAACATCATCGACGGCTGAGGAGGCCTCCCGTGCTGAGCACGCACCAGTCCGTGTCCGTGTCCACCTCGTCGGTGGCGCCGGTCTACTCCGCCGTCGTGACGGCGCCGCTCGTCGTCGGCCTGGTGGGCTCGGGGGCGCCGCTGGCCTACCTCCTGGCGCTGCTGCCGATCCTCGGCGTGTGGGCGGGGATGTCCGCGAACGACGAGCGTGAGCCGGACAAGGGGTCCGTGTACTCGTGGGCGGTCACGGGCCACCCCGTGCTCGGCTGGACGGCGGGCTGGTGCCTCGCCCTCACGGGGATCGTGGCGACCTCCGGGCTTGCCTACGTCGCCCTGGACGCGTGGCTGCCCGGGCTCGGCGCGGGCGTGAAGGTCCTGATCGGCGCGGGCATCATCGCGGCGGCGACCGCCCTGGCCTCGGCGAACGTGCGGATCACGGCGGCCGTCCAGACCGCGGGGGTCCTCGTCCAGGTGGCGGCCACCGCCTACCTGGCGTGGGTGCTGGCCCGGGTGGGCCTGACGCCGCTCCCGCCCGCGGGGACGGTGCAGGACTGGGTGCACGCGGTGCTGCTCGCCGTGTTCGCGTTCTGGGGGTTCGACGCCGTCTACGCGCTCTCCGAGGAGTCGCATCGGGGCGTTCCGCGCCGCTCCGCGGCGGTCTCGCTGGGGCTGCTGGCGGCGATCTTCCTGGTGTTCTCGGCGCTGGGCGCCTCGGAGGACCCGGCCGCCGTCGCCGCGCTGACACACCCCGTGGTGATGGCCGGCGTCGTGGTGTCCTGCGTGGGCGCGATCGGCTCCACCCTGATCCCCACGGCGCGCGGCCTCTCAGCGATGGCCGAGCGGGGCCACCTGTCTGCCGTACTGGCCCCGCTCCGCGCGGCCGAGGTCGTCTCGGCGCTGCTGGCGATCGCCTGGCTGGTGGTCTCCCTGGCCGTGCCCGGGGTGTTCGAGGACTCGATCGAGATGCTCTCCGTGTTCGTGGGCGGCTACTTCACGATCTCCTCGGCGACGGCCGCCGCGCACGCCTCCGGCGGCGCCCGGATGCTCCACGCAGCGACGGCCGTCGTCATGGGTCTGATCACCGCGGCGAGCCTGGCGTGGATGTTCGAGCCGGACTACGGGGCCACGGTGGTCGGCGGCGTCGGCGGGGTGGGCCTGCTGGCCGTGGGCTTCGCGGTGCTGGGCCTCATCCTCGCCGTCGGGGCCGGGCACCGCGGACGCGCCGTTCATCCGACGTCGGGCGTCTGACCCGCCCGCTCCTCCGGGGCGATCTGCTTGGCGTCGAGCCGCTCCCTGGCGGACTCGATGGCCTCGGGGTCGAACAGCCCGTCTTCCCGGGCGTCGGAGTCCGCGCGGCCGCGCCGCCATCGTCCCCCGGACTTTCGCTGAGGAGACCGTCGCTTCCATCCCGGTGGAGTGCCGAGGAAGCGACTGCTCCTCTAGCGGAAGTCGGGGGCCAGACGCGGGGCCCGGAGGGTGAGCGCCAGCACCGTCCCCAGGGCCGCCAGCACCACGAATGCGCCGAGCGCGGCCGTGAGCGGCAGGACGCCGGCCAGCAGGCCGACCAGCGGGGACAGGCCCAGTCCCGCCAGGCGCATCAGCCAGCTGACCACCGCGAGCCCAGTCTGGGCGGGCAGGCCCGGCACCTCGTCGGCGAGCGCGAACGCGGTCGGGACCACGACGGCGGAGCCCAGCCCCGCCAGCGCCAGGCCGGTGAACATCGCGGCGGGCGTCGGCACCAGCAGGGTGACCGTCAGCCCCGCCAGCACGACGGCGAGCCCCCCGGTCAGCGCGCGCGTGCGTCCCAGCGCGGCCAGCACGCGATCCCCGGTCAACCGGCCGAGGAACTGGGCGCCCAGGAGGGTGCTGGCGCCCAGGCCGGCGGTGGCAGGGTCCAGTCCACGCTCGGCCTGGAGGAACAGGGACGTCCACGAGTTGCCGAACTCCTCGACGGAGAAGCCGGCCATGGAGATCACCACGATGGGGGCCAGCAGGAGCCAGGGGTGGCGGTGCGACGCCGGCGTCGCCTCGGATTCCGGCCCGGGGTCGTCGGCCGTCAGCAGGGCCGGGGCCGGGGCGTGGTCGGGGGTGTCCGGCAGGAACCGGGGCAGGGTCAGGGCCAGCAGGAGCACGCAGGCGGCCCCGTTGAGGCCGAGGTGCAGTCCGGCGGGGACGCCCGCGCCCACCGCGGCGGCTCCCAGCGCCGCGCCGACGGCCGCCCCGAGGGACCAGCCTGCGTGCATCGAGGTCAGCACCGGTCGGCCGAGCGCGTGCTGGGCGCGCAGGCCCTGGGCGTTCTGTGCGGTGTCCACGACGGCGTCGCACAGGCCGGAGGCGAACACGGCCGCCGCGTAGGCCCCCAGCCACGGGCCCGCGGCGTCGGATCGGGCGCCCAGGTCCAGCGCCAGGCCTGCGCCGGTGAGGACCACCGCGATCGCCAGGGATCCCCAGAGGACGGTGGCCCGGGACCCGGCCCGGCGCAGGATCGGCGCGCCGGCCGGCCCCGCGCAGGCCGCGCCGAGGGTCATGACGGTCACCAGCAGCCCGAATCCCGCGGGGTCGAGGCCGAAGGCGGCCTTGGCCTGTGGGTAGTGCGGGATCATCGCGGCCGCGAGGGCGCCGTTGGTGAAGAACGCCGCGGTCGCGGCCCAGCGGGAACGGGTTGCGGCGCGTCGGTCGATGCGCGGGGTGTCGGCGGGGTCGGACGTCACGCGCTCCAGGGTGTCACGCCTCCGACGGCGTCACGTCCGGCCGGGACGCGACCCGCGGGCCCCGCCCGCTCAGGAGTCCCAGCCGAGCAGCCGCCAGACCTCGGCCCAGCCCGCGAAGAGCTTCGCGTTGTACTCCGCGCCGAGCTGGTTCGGGTTGGCGAACAGCACCCAGTCCGCGGCCTGGACGGCGTCGTCCGCGGCGAGGAGCTCCGCGACCTCCTCCGCCGAGCCCGCGTAGGTGGGGCCGGAGCGGGCCGCGCCGCCGTCGAGGTGGCCGGAGGAGTCCCGCGAGTGGCGGTCGCGTCCGAAGTACAGCTCGTCCTCGGGGTCCTGGATGACGAACGCCGAGCGGGTCACCGCCGTGCGCGCCGGGGTCGTGTGGCCCCCGGCCTCGTACGCCTCGAGGTACCGGGCGATCTGGTCGGCCTGCTGCACGTGGAAGGGCCGTCCGTCGTCCTGCAGCAGGAGGGTGGAGGAGAGCATGCCGTAGCCGTCCTTCGCGGCCTCCACCGCGGAGCCCACCGTGCCGGAGCCCCACCAGATGCGGTCCGCGAGCCCGGGGGAGTGCGGCTCGATGCGCAGCGGTGCGGAGCTGTGCGCCCAGCCGGAGGAGAGGTCCGGCGTCGCGATGCCCTCGCCGCGCACGCCGGCCAGGAGGCGGCGGCCGCGCTCGCGGGCCACGTCGGACCAGGTCTGCCCGTCGGCGAGTTCGTAGCCGAACTGCGCCTGACCGTCCCGGGCGACCTCGGGGGAGCCGCGGGAGACGCCGAGCTCGAGCCGGCCGCCGGCGAGCAGGTCCGTCGTGGCGGCCGCCTCGGCCATGTACAGGGGGTTCTCGTAGCGCAGGTCGATCACGCCGGTGCCCAGGTGGATGCGCTCGGTGTGCGCGGCCATGGCGGTGAGGATCGGGAACGGCGAGGAGAACATCCGCTGGAAGTGGTGGATGCGGATCCACGCGCCGTCCAGGCCGGCGGCCTCGGCGTCCACCGCCATCTGGACGACGTCGTCGAGAGCCTGCTTCGCGTCCGGCTCCACGGGTCGCCGGTCCACCGGCGGGCGGTGGATCCAGTGCCCGAAGTTGAGGAATCCGAGGTTCTTCGTGGTCATGGCTCGTTCAACGATGAAGTATCTCCGGGTGTTCCCAGGCGGGGCCCGGTGGCAGGATCGAGGGCATGAGCCTCCCCTCCGCGACCGCCTGGACCGGCACCTGCGGCTTCCGCCTGTACCCCACGGACGAGTTCTCCTCCGGCCCGTCCGCCGCGCGCCTCACGCCCGTCGCCGGCGGCGCGGGGCTCGCGCTCGACTACACCTGGGTGCACCCGGACCAGGGCGAGCAGGCCGGCCACCTCGTCATCGGCCGTCCCGACGACGCCGGCCGCGTCACCGCCGCCTTGACCGACTCCTTCCACCAGGCCCCGGAGATCCGCGTGCTGGAGGGGGCGTCGTCGTCGTCGGAGGGGGATGCCCACCCCGTGGAGGGCGAGGGCGTCGCCGTGTCCATGGAGTACTCCGGCTGGGGCTGGACGGTGGCGGTCCGCCTGCGGGGCGGCACCCTCGCGATGGTCATGCAGAACGTGATCCCGGAGGGCGTGGAGGGTGCCGAGCCCGGCGCCTACGACGTGATGCGCGTCGCCTGGACCCGGACAGACGCCTGAGCGAGCGGGCACACTGGGGGGCATGACCGAGCACCAGGACGCCCAGGGCCAGCACGCACCGGCCACCCCGCCCGCCGAGCCTGCAGTGGAGAGCGCAGGGCCCTCGCCGGAGATGCTCGAGCTGGCCGGGCGCATGTTCGACGCCGCCCGCACCGGCGACGTGGACACGCTCGAGGCGTACATCGTGGCCGGCCTGAACCCGGACCTGCAGAACGGCAAGGGGGACACGTTCCTGACCCTGGCCGCCTACCACGACCAGCCGGCCGTGGTGGAGATGCTGATCCGCGTGGGCGCGGACGTGGAGAAGGCCAATGACCGCGGCCAGCGCCCGCTGACCTGCGCCACGTTCAAGGGCGACGCCGCCTCCATGCGCCTGCTGCTGGCCGCCGGGGCCGACCCGGACGCCGGCACCCCCTCCGCCCGGCAGACCGCGCAGATGTTCGGCGGGGAGCGGGTCGCCGCGGTGCTGGATGAGGCCCGCTGACCGGCCGCGCGTCGACGCCGCGGTGCCCGCTGACGCCGGCCCGTCGACTTGACGGCGGTGGGATGATGGCGGGGACATGACTGCTTCCCACACCCTTCCCGACGCCGCCGTGGACCCGCACTACGCCAAGTCCGCCGGCGCGGGCCGCCGCATCGCCGACGACGACCAGCTGCACGAGGGCGGCCACGCCGCCCCGCGCTCGGACCGCCTGAACCTGCCCCCGCTGAAGCTCGGCCCGATCACCGTGGACGTCCCGGTGGTGCTGGCCCCGATGGCCGGCATCACGAACACCGCGTTCCGCCGCCTGTGCCGCGAGTACGGCGGCGGGCTGTACGTGAACGAGATGGTGACCTCCCGGGCCCTGGTGGAGCGCAAGCCGGAGTCCATGCGCATCATCCAGCACGACCCGGACGAGGTCCCGCGCTCGGTGCAGCTGTACTCCGTGGACCCGGTCACCACGGCCGCGGCGGTGCGCATGCTGGTCGAGGAGGACCGGGCCGACCACATCGACATGAACTTCGGCTGCCCGGTGCCCAAGGTCACCCGCCGCGGCGGCGGCTCCGCCCTGCCGTGGAAGTCGGAGCTGTTCGCCTCGATCGTGAAGGCGGCCGTCACCGAGGCCTCCAAGAAAAACATCCCGGTGACCGTGAAGATGCGCCGCGGCATCGACGAGGACCACCTCACGTTCCTCGACGCCGGCCGCACCGCCCGCGACCTGGGCGTGGCCGCGGTCGCCCTGCACGGGCGGACCACCCGCCAGTTCTACTCGGGCACGGCGGTCTGGGAGGACATCGCCCGCCTGCGGGAGGCGCTGCCGGACATCCCCGTGCTCGGCAACGGCGACATCTGGTCCGCGGAGGACGCGATCGCCATGGTCGAGCAGACCGGCGTCGACGGCGTCGTCATCGGGCGCGGCTGCCAGGGGCGGCCGTGGCTGTTCGGGGACATCCAGAACGCGTTCGAGGGCCGGCCGGAGCGGTTCCATCCCACGCTCGGCATGGTCGCGGACACCCTCTACCGCCACGCGGAGCTGCTCGTGGACACCTTCGGCGGGGACGAGGTCAAGGCGCTGCGGGACATCCGCAAGCACGTCGCCTGGTACTTCAAGGGCTACCCCGTGGGCTCGGAGGTCCGCACGGGCCTGTCCACCGTGCCGGACCTGGCCACGCTGCGCGAGCTGCTGGACCGCCTCGACCGGGACATGCCCTACCCGGGCGCCCCCGCGGAGGGCCCCCGCGGCCGGGCCGGCGCCCCCAAGCGTCCGCACCTGCCGGACGGCTGGCTGGAATCCCGGGAGCTCAACGAGGAGCAGCGTGCCATGATCCACGCCGCCGAGCTGGACGTCTCCGGTGGCTGAGCCGCAGCCCACCCTCTTCGGCCCGGCCGACCGCCCGCCCTACGCCGGCCGGCCCGTGCCCACGCCCGGGTACACGGACTGGGACCGCCGGCGCTGGCTCGCCGAGCCGCCGAAGTCCTCCTACCGGTCGGACTTCGAGCGGGACCGCGCGCGGGTCCTGCACTCGGCCGCGCTGCGCCGCCTCGGCGCCAAGACCCAGGTCGTGGCCCCGGACCTGGACGACTTCTCCCGCACCCGGCTCACCCACTCGCTGGAGGTCGCCCAGATCGGCCGCGAGCTGGGCCGCTCCCTGGGCTGCGACCCTGACCTCGTGGACACCGCCTGCCTCTCCCACGACCTCGGCCACCCGCCGTTCGGCCACAACGGGGAGAAGGCGCTCGACGCCGTCGCCGAGGCCGCTGGCGGCTTCGAGGGCAACGCCCAGACGCTGCGCCTGCTCGCCCGCCTGGAGCAGAAGAAGTCCTTCCCGGACGGGTCCTCCGCGGGCTTGAACCTCACGCGCGCCGCCCTCGACGCCGCGTGCAAGTACCCGTGGGTGCGCGAGGACGCCCCGCTCAGGCCCGACGGGAAGCGCTCCAGGAAGTTCGGCGTCTACGCGGACGACCTGCCCGTGTTCGAGTGGTTCCGGCAGGGGGTGCACGGGGCCCGGAAGTCCATGGAGGCCCAGGTCATGGACCTCGCGGACGACATCTCCTACTCCGTGCACGACGTCGAGGACGGCGTGGTCAACTCCGCGTTCCAGCTGCGGTGGATCACCGAGCCCGGGGAGCGCCGCGCCCGCGTCCTGGAGACCACCCGCGACTGGTACCTGCCGGGCGGTGACCTGGAGGAGATCGACGCCGCCCTGACGCGCCTGGAGTCCCTGGACGTGTGGATGGGGGAGATGGACGGCTCCCGCCGCGCCCTCGCCGGCATGAAGGACATGACCAGCCAGCTGATCGGCCGCTTCTGCACGGCGGCGTTCGACGCCACCCGCGAGGTCTTCGGCAACGAGCCGCTGACCCGGCACGCGGCCGACGTCGTCGTGCCCGCGCACACGGAGCACGAGATCGCCGTGATGAAGGGCATCGCGGCGGCGTTCGTGATGACCTCCGAGCAGCGTCAGCCGCTCTACGCACGGCAGCGCGACCTGCTCACCGAGCTCGTGGACCTGCTCATGACCACGGGGGACCGGTACCTCGACCCGATGTTCGCCGCGGACTTCCAGGACGCCGCCGACGACGCCGCCCGCGCCCGCGTGGTCATCGACCAGGTGGCCTCGCTGACGGACTCCACGGCGATCGAGTGGCACCGCACCCTGGTGCGCGGGGAGACCTTCCAGCGCGTCTGGCTCTGAGCCCGGTTCAGCCGAGCAGCGCCGGCAGCACGGTCCCCGCGGGGCCGCGCAGCACGTGGGTCATGGCGTCGCTCAGCGCAGTGCGGTCCGGATTGACCTCGACGACGGGCGCCCCGGCTCCCAGCGCCAGGAAGGGGAGCGAGGCGGCGGGCTGGACCACGCCCGAGGTGCCGACCACCACGCAGAGGTCGCACTCCTCGAGGGCGGCCTGCGCGTCGCCCCACGCGCGCTCGGGCAGCAGCTCGCCGAACCACACGATGTCGGGGCGGACGCGGCCCCGCCGGCACGCCGCGCACAACGGCGGCTCCAGGTGCATCAGCGCCTCCAGGTCCGCCTCGGAGCCGGGGGCGGCGGACTCGGCCAGAGCGACGACCGCGCTCGGGTCCACGTCCGCGGGGGTGTCGCACTCCGCGCAGCGGAATGCGAAGAGCGAGCCGTGGAGGTGGGAGAGGACGTCGGCCCCGGCCCGCTCGTGGAGGTCGTCCACGTTCTGGGTGACGATCCGCAGCGCCGGTGTGCGCGCCTGCCAGGCCGCCAGCGCCCGATGCCCGGCGTTGGGCTCCACGGCCCGGACCATCCGCGCGCGCCACAGATACCAGGACCACACGAGGGAGGGGTCGGCGGCGAAGGCCTCCGCGGTGGCCAGCTGTTCGGGGGAGTACCGCTCCCACAGTCCGGTCTGCGCGTCACGGAAGGTCGGGACGCCGGACTCGGCGGAGACGCCCGCCCCGGTGAGCACCACGGGGCGCTCCGCCTTGCGGATCAGGCGACGGACGGCGCCCAGGGCGGCGGGGTCGGAGGGCTGCGTGGGGCTCATGGTTCCAGCCTAGGGACGACCAGGCCGTGCTGCTCTGTGTCACTGACTCGTCCGAAGACGACCCTCCCGGGTCCCGGGAGCGCGTGGGAGGGTCGGATTCGGCCGAGCGGATGCCGTGCCGTCGCGGTTCAGGCGGTCCCGGCCGCGCGCGTCAGGGCCCGCCGCAGCCCGCGGGCCTTGAGCAGGACCTCCTCGTGCTCGGCGTGCGCGTCCGAGTCGGCGACGATCGCCCCGCCGGCGCCCACGCTCCACCGGGCAGGGGCGTCCGGGGTCGTGGGGGAGAGCACCGCCGTGCGGATCACGATGCTCAGCTCCACCGTGCCGTCGGCGCCCAGCATCCCCAGTGCCCCGGAGTAGACGCCGCGCGGGGAGCCCTCCCACGCGGCGAGCAGCTCCACCGTGCGCCTCTTCGGCGCCCCCGTCATGGACCCGCCGGGGAACAGCGAGCGGACCACGTCCACGGGCGCGACGCCGGCGCGGGCGACGCCGGTGACCGTGGAGACGAGCTGGTGGACGGTGGCGTAGGACTCGACGGCCATGAGCGCGGGGACCTGGACGGTGCCGGGCTCGCACACCCGGGAGAGGTCGTTGCGCAGCAGGTCCACGATCATGAGGTTCTCGGCCCGGGTCTTGGGGTCGGCGGCGAGGGCGGCGGCCGCGGCGGCGTCCTCGGCCGGGTCCGGCAGGCGGGCCGCGGTGCCCTTGATCGGCTTGGTGCTGTACCGGCCGTCCCGGCCGGACAGGAACCGTTCGGGGGAGGCCGAGACCACGGCCCAGCGGTTCGGCCCCGTGCCGTGCTCCATGAGGGCGGCGTAGGGGGCGGGCTGGTGTGCGGCCAGGTCCCGGAACAGCGCGAGCGGGTCCACGCGCAGGGCGGGGTCGGCGTCGAAACGGGTGGTCAGGCACAGCTCGTAGGAGTCCCCGGCGTGCAGGGCGGCCCGGCATCGGGCGATCTGCTCGGCGTACGCGGCGCCGTCCTCCCGCCAGACGCCCGGGGCTTCCGGGGCGTCGACGTCGACCTCGACCTCCTCGGTGGACGTCCGCGCGGCCTCCAGCGCCCGGCGGACGTCCGCCTCCCAGCGGTCGGCGGCCGCTTCGGCGGCGTCGGCGTCGAGGGACACGACGCAGCAGCTCAGCGCCCCGGCGACGTGGTCGGCGACCGCGTACCGCGAGGGCCGCACCCAGAACTGGGCCGGCAGCGCCGCCGGGTCACCCGGACGGGGCGGCGGCGGGGTCACGCCGAGGTCTGCCAGGCCCAGCTCGTAGCCCAGCCAGCCGACGAGCCCGCCGCGCAGGGGCAGCCCCTCGCCGCCGTGCACCTCGCGCGGGGCGGCCGCGGCGGCCAGGTCGGCCCAGGCCCGGTCCGGGTCCGCGGGGTCGCCGTGCCGGATCAGGCGCGGGCCCGGGGAGGGGACGCGGCCCTCCTCCTCGCCGAGCACGTCCAGCCCGTCGCCCGCCACGGACCAGCGCGCCTCGGCCGGGTCCGGCAGGGCGGAGTCCAGCCAGAAGGAGGCGGTCCCGCGCTGCACGGCGTGGGCGTAGACCGCGCCGGCCGCCGTGGCCGCGGTGTGGCCGACCGCGGCGAGCGTGGCGATGTCGAGCGTGCGGACGGCCACGTGTAGGGGCGCGGGGGAGGCGTCGGGGCGGCCGGGCGCGGTGGGCATGCGCACCAGCGTAGGCGGCGGTTCCGCCCGGGGCTGACGCGTCGCCGCGCTCCCTAGAATGGTCCGCATGGCCGGACTGATCGTGCGCAAGGACATCGACCTCGTCCGCGAGCGGTCCGACCTCAAGGCCGTCGTGGAGGAGTTCGTCACCCTGCGCTCCGCCGGCGTCGGCTCGTTCAAGGGGCTGTGCCCCTTCCATGACGAGCGCACCCCGTCCTTCCACGTGCGCCCCGGCGTCGGGACCTACCACTGCTTCGGCTGCGGCGAGCACGGGGACGTCATCAGCTTCCTCATGGAGATGGAGCACACCACCTTCACGGAGACGGTCGAGCGGCTCGCCGCCCGCGCCGGCGTGGAGCTCCACTATGAGGACGGCCAGGGCCCGGACCGCGCCGAGACCAGCCGGCGTCGCCGCCTGTTGGAGGCCAACAAAGTGGCCGACGAGTTCTACCGCGCCCGCCTGGCCGCCCCCGACGCGCAGCCCGGCCGGGACTTCCTCACCGGCCGCGGATTCACGCAGGAGCACGCCGAGCAGTTCGGCCTCGGCTACGCCCCGCAGGGCTGGTCCGCGCTGCTGGACCACCTGCGCCAGCAGGGCTTCCGCGACGAGGAGCTCCGCGCGTCGGGCCTGTTCTCCGAGGGCCAGCGCGGGCTCTACGACCGCTTCCGCGGGCGCCTGCTGTGGCCCATCCGGGACATGACCGGGAACACGATCGGCTTCGGCGCGCGCAAGCTGTTCGAGGACGACCCCGGGCCCAAGTACCTGAACACCCCGGAGACGCCCCTCTACAAGAAGTCCCAGGTGCTCTACGGCATCGACCTGGCCAAGCGGGCCATCGCCAAGGAGCGGCAGCTCGTCCTGGTCGAGGGGTACACGGATGTGATGGCTGCGCACCTGTCCGGGGTGGAGACCGCCGTCGCCACGTGCGGCACCGCGTTCGGCGCGGACCACATCAAGATCGCCCGCCGCCTGATCAGCGACGACGGCACCGGCGGCGAGGTGATCTTCACGTTCGACGGCGACGCCGCCGGACAGAAGGCCGCCCTCAAGGCGTTCGACGAGGACCACCGGTTCCTCGCCAAGACGTTCGTGGCCGTGGAGCCGAACGGCCTGGACCCGTGCGACCTGCGCATGCAGCAGGGGGACGAGGCGGTGCGCGCCCTGATCGCCTCCCGCCGGCCCCTGTTCGAGTTCGCCATCTCCGCCGGGCTCAAGGACTATGACCTCAACACGGTCGAGGGGCGGGCGGGGGCCCTGCGGCACGCCGCGCCGATCGTGGCCGGAATCAAGGACGCCGTGCTGCGCCCCGGCTACGAGCGGGAGCTCGCCGGCTGGCTCGGCATGGACCCCAACGTGGTCAGCCGCGCCGTGGCCCAGGAGCTGCGCGGACGACGGCGGGGCGGCCCCTCCGGCGGGAGCGCCGAGCGCACGCCCGCCCCGGAGCGGGCCCCCGAGGGGGCGAACGCCGGCCAGGCTCCGGGTGAGGAGCCGGCCGCGCCCCGGCCCGCGCTGATCGTGCCCGTGGACCCGCGGGACCCGGCCGCCCGGCGCGAACGCGAGTCCCTCGAGGTGGTGCTCCAGCACCCCACCCTGCTCTCGGCCGAGCAGTGGACGGCGTTCTACCAGGCCCGGTTCACCATCCCGCAGTACGCGGCCGTGCACCACGCGGTGAAGGTCGCGGGCACGGCCGGGGCCACGCCGTCGCGCTGGGTGGACGCGGTGCGGGACGCCGCGCCGGGGGAGGTGGCCGGCGTCGTCTCCGAGCTGGCCGTGCGGGACCTGCCCGCCCGCACCCCGGAGGACGTGGACCGCTACTGCCGGGACATCATGAACCGGCTGTTCTCCCTGCAGATCGTGCACCGCAAGGAGGAGCTGCTGGGACAGCTCCAGCGCCTCGGCCCCGAGGGCGACCACGACGAGTTCATGCGCCTGAACGCCGAGCTCATGGAACTGGAGGCGCGCCGCCGGGCCCTCCGCGCCGACGACTGACCCCCACCCGTTTTCGTTCGCGAAACGGCGGCCCCAGACGCGTTTTCGTTCGCGAAACGGCGGTCCGTCGGCCACCCGGCGTCAGTGCTCGTCGACCGTGAGCACCTCGCCGGACGTGGCGTCGATCTCGACCTCGGGGCCGTCGGAGCCGTCCTCGCGGTCGAACTCGACCTCCCACTGGAGGGTGCCGTTGTCGTCGTCCAGGTCCATCTCGTCCAGGGTCACCCCGTCACGGCCCTTTCGAGCGGTGTCGAGCGCCTGCTGGGCGGTGACCTCGGCGTCCTTCGCCTTCTGGACGTCCTCGGGATCCGACTCGCGGTCGGTCTCGGTGATGTCGCCGTCGGCGGTGACGTCCAGCTCCTTCACCTCCTTGTCCACCACGACGTCGACCTCCCAGGTCGTGTCGTCGTCGTTGGCATCCACCCCGACGATGATGCCGTCGCCGTACTTCTCCAGGACCGCGTCGATCACCGCGGAGGCGGGGTCGTCGGCCTGGCCGGTGGCCGAGTCGCGGCCGGCCGCGGCGGCCGTCGACGAGGCCGGGGCGGAGGAGGCTGACGACGCAGAAGCTGACGTGGTCGAGGCGTCGTCCGTGGCGGGGGTGCTCGCCACTGCCGAGGAGGCGTCGACCTCCAGCGAGGCGGAGCCGTCGTCGCCGTTGTCGGCCGTGGTGCCGCAGGCCGCGAGGGCGAGCGCGGCCAGCATGCCCGTGCCGGTCAGGGCGGTCTTGCGCGTGAGGGTCGTGATGGTCATGGTCACGTCTCTCCTTCGGATCCGTTCCTGATGGTTCTGGGAATGTCCTCGCACCGTAGGCCGCCCGGAGCCGTGCCTGGCAAGGGCCGCCGGTCCCCGGGGGCGGGCAGGGCGACGACGGCGCCCCGCGGCCGGGTGGCACGCGGGCGGGGGCTCTGGTAGAGTTCCATCCGTTGTCCGAACGGCTCCGGCGGTTCGCGGCACATTCCCCCGTAGCTCAACGGCAGAGCATTCGACTGTTAATCGAAGGGTTGTTGGTTCGAATCCAACCGGGGGAGCCGAACAGAGGCCCCTGCACCGACCATGTCGGTGCGGGGGCTTCTTCGTGCCTGGAGGACGACCGGGCCGCGGGAGCCAGTTGTGCCCGCCACTGTCGCCCGTGTTGGAAGCGATCGCGCGGACTTCTAAGTCTTGCGGCAAGGACCACACCTCGGTCTCCGAGCAGATCCACGACACCGAGGTGGTCTCGGTTGCGGAGCTGCGTCGGCTGCCGTTCGGGTGGGGGATCCTGCTGAACCGTAACGGGCGTCCGATCCTGATGCGGATGACCCGTTGGTGGGACCGCAAGGACGGCAAGCAGATCAAGGAGGCTGCGGGTCGGTACTCGAAGGCGCTGCTGGCCGAGCTGGAGTCCAAGGACCCGGCCCCGTCCACACCGACCGATGCGGACCGGGCCGAGGACTCCGTGGCGGCGTTGGACCCGGTGCCGGAGACGGCCTCGGCGATCCCTGTGCGGTGAGGGCATGGGCAGGTTCGGGCTGCACCGCACGGGCTCGGCCGAGTACAAGCGGTACCTGCGGTCCCAGGCATGGGGGTACAGGCGGGTGCGGTGGTTCGCAGACTGCCGGCAGGCCGGCCAAGAGCCGGCCTGCCAGGTCTGCGGGATCACGCTGACCCAGGCCGGGACCCTGGACCTGCACCACGTCTCGTACAAGGGCGTGGGCCAGGACGAGGCGGGCCGGTGGCAGGCCCGCGAAGCGCGCAACGACCTGATGCCGTTGTGCCGGGACCATCACCAGCGGCTGCATCAGATCATGGACGGCAAGAAGGAGTTCTTTGGATGGGACCGCAGGCGGGCGACGATCGTGATCGTGGCCAGGATGATCCGGCAGAGTCAGGCATGAGCGACGACGGGGGTGCGCGGTGCCATGTCTGCCAGCGGGCCGTCTCCACGAGGTGGCACTGCACCGAGGGACGGCACCTGGACCGCGCCGAGTGCCGTGCCGCCGGCGGAATCGGGGTGTGGCTGTGCGGGACATGCGAGGACGCCGCGCATCGCTACATCCGCTCGACCGGGGCAGGTGGGCGCGAGGCCGTTGAGGAGCTGTTCGCCCGGCTCGAGAAGCTGCTGGGCGGGCCAGCACGCCGGTACACGAGGGAAGGACGGAACTGATGGCATCGCCGTGGGTCGAAGACGACGAACCGGACTGGTCCGAGACAGCCCCCCTCCAGGACGAGGGGCCAACGGAGACATCGTTGCCTTACGTAGATCCGGAGGTGGCCGCAGAGCTGGCTCAGGAAGGCCCGCCGGTGTGGATGGGCACGCGGTGGCGGGAGATCGAGGCTGAGCACCAGTGGCAGGCGTGGAACCACCTGCGGCGGTGGGTGGACTGGTTCGTGGCCGAGTACCGGCTGGGGACCTCGATCGTTCCCGCGTGCTGGTACCGCCACCCTGACGTGACCGCGGAGCCGTATGCGGCCATGTGCATGGAGTACAAGGTCTGGGATGAACAGGCTCCGGGGCTGGGGCCGATGATGATGTGGCACCCGCATGTGGAGATGATGACGGCCCGGCTGCGGCGCATGGTCGACGAGGCCGGCTGCGCGAAGATCGGCCGGCACAAGGACCCCGAGGCTTACGGCAACCGTGGGGCGTACGAGCTGGACTACGACGAGTCGGACTGGACGCGATGGGCCGCCACGGAGCGCGAGGAAGAACTGATCGAGCGCCCGACCGAGGGCGTGAAGTACGTGCGGGCGAAGGTCGTGGACTCCGACGGGAACGTGCTCGGGCACTCCGCCCCTGTCGGGCTGAGGCCGGTACCGAACGTCGTAGGGGTCGAAGCGAAGGTGCGGGTCACCTCGTCAACGCCGGCGGAACCGCGAATGGCGGTCGCGGTATCCAGTGGACGCGACGATCTGGGGATCGAGTGGGAGATGTCCCCTGACGGTGCCGAATGGAGCACCCGGCCGAACGACGACCGGTGAGGGCCGAGGCCGCGACGGATACCGGCACCGGTAATTACCGGAATGCCGATTAAGGTAAATATCGAAGATAGTCGCAATAGGTTCGATTAGATCATTGCAAATCCGCGTACTCTTGGTGCATTCTGACGACCGGGCTCACGTGAGGGCCTGGGCGGAAACAGGAGGTGTGGTGGATGTGGTCGCGAGGACTGGGCCGAGGCTGGGACTTGAGGTGGGTGCGCGATGTGGCCCGCATGCAGTTCGACCTCTACGAAGAAGACCGCACAGGTGCCTGGTGGGCCGACCAGGACAGCGGGCATCAGCTGGCGCTCGTCAGCGACGGCGGTTGGCGCATGAGCCTCAACGGTGCGAGCTACCCGAGCCGTTATCGAGTCTTCGACTTCGACGGCGTGGAGATCGTGGAGCAGACGGAGGAGGTTCTGGGTCGTCTTGGGCATGGTGGGCACTTCGATCCGCAGCAGGAGGGTGCTGGGCGCTACCAGCGGGTCCGGGAAGAGTGCGTGTCCGCTGTCGAGGATGTTCTCCATCTGGGGGGTAAGCGTTGAGTCGCTCGAAGAAACCGCGGAAAAACGATAGGAAGGCGGGACACCCTCGTGTCCGCCGGATAGTTGACCAACTCCGCCACGAGGGGCTGGACGATTTTGTCCCGCAGGCCCAGTTGCTGCCGATCCTCGGGCGCCGAGAGGGCTGGGAGCTGGCCGTGGATGAGTCGGGTGAGGTGTGGACCTATAGCCCAAGCGGATCCACGGCGGGGTCGAAGGATGGGGACGTTCAACCAGCAAGGATCGAATGGCTCGACGTGCGTGGCCTGCCCGGGTACCTCGTCCATCCACCCTCCAATGACGAAGGCGTTAGCCCGTGGCGGCGGGTTTACCCGTTCGCCGACGCGTTGGCTCTGGACGTTGTTGCCATCGAGACATGGACTGTCCCGGTCTCGGGTGACCCGCCCGGCGCGGTGAACGGGTGGAGATGGGAGGAACCTGCCACGGGCCTTGGCGAGCAGGCGCTCGAGGTGTTCGACCCGCTCATGTACGGGCGGCCTGCCGCGACCTTGAGTCAGCTGGCGGGCCAGGCGGACGGCGTCGGGCGAAAGCTGATGAATCTGCGTGAGGCGCTGATGGGGTGCACCACCCCTGTTGACCTCACGGTGATCTGGGATCAACTGGACGAGGCGTTGAGGCTCGTTGTGGACGCTGAACGGAGCCTGACGTATGCGCACCGGGTCATCGCAGAGGACCTCCCACTGCGGAAGCAGTTGTCCAGGGGCGAGCCGCCGTGGGTCTCGTCGACAGGAGTGAATCGCTGGCTGACTCCCAAGCAGATGAAGCGGGCGCGCCGACGTCATGACGTCGTGCCGGAGGACCAACTCATCACATATCGGGAGGCGGTGGTGATGGCAGACGACTTGATCCCGCCGTTGCTGGCGAAAACGCTCGCCGCGATGGACAAGCAGATTCTGCTCGACGAGCTACTGGACGACCTCCTCTCGCGCCAGTGCCCAGGCTGTGGGGCGGGAGCGGGTGCATACTGCACGACGGCCAGCGGTCGGATCGCCGAAGTTGTGCACGCTGGCCGCCGAGATGCATCACCCATGATGCGTGGGCACATGGAGTTGTACATGGAAGTGCGCCAGCCAAACGAATTCGTACCTGATCCCGAGTGCGGCCGCGTTGGGCCGGCTCCGTGGGACGAAACGCTGCCGGGCGTGTGAGTTCAGGTGGCGTTGTCGAGAAGGAACTTGGTTGCGGCGAGAGTAACGACGCGGACGTACTCGGCCAGCTCGGGGGAGACACCGGTCGGGTTCAGATGTCCGTGGCCATCACCTCCGTCATTGCGCGAGGCCGTCACCGCTTGTGCCGTGCGGGCAATGAGTTGGTGAAGCTGAGCGATCGCGCCTGCACTCGGACCGTTGATACTTGATGGCTTAGTCGATAGGTCAAGCGCCTCCATGGCTTCGTACACGATGTTCGGCATGTCCTTTTGGCGCTGCTGGGGCGCTCGCTCGTGCAGGACGTGCTTCGAGGTGGCTTCGAGCAGGTCCTTGGCTGTCCCGAGTATGGATGCTGGATCCTGGTCGTTGCGCCGAAGGCGAGCGATGAGGCGATCGACTGTTTCTCGCTGTCCGGCGTCGACAGTCGGGAATGCGACAGCGGTCGTGATGAAGCCATCTGTCGTAAGGGTGGCCCCGCCCTCGGTGATGAGCTGCCGCACGGCCTGAACGGCGGCCA
Source organism: Micrococcus sp. ACRRV (assembly GCF_022346985.1). NCBI lineage: Bacteria > Bacillati > Actinomycetota > Actinomycetes > Micrococcales > Micrococcaceae > Micrococcus > Micrococcus sp. ACRRV. Next base: position 1,919 of record NZ_JAKRNH010000038.1, on the reverse strand, counting down.
CAATCTCCGGGGCGGGGTGCTGAAACACGTCACGGTGTCGAAGCTCATCGACGAGTGCGGAGATCAGGCGTCGTGTGGCCTTCAGTCCGTTGGAGTCTGCGGTCTCAAAGGCAGTTCGCATGCGCCGGGGCTTGGTGATGGATTCGCCGCTGGGGGTATCTCTGGGGATTGTCATCCCAACCGACGCGAACGCATCGTCGAGGCCGTCATGGGTGGGGATGCCGGACACATCCATTAGTCGGCGCATCGCGAGACCGACGCGACCACTCCAGTTCGGTTCCATGGAGACATCTTGCACCAAGGGGCGGAAACGACCGATTGTGCCCGTGGGTGGGTTAATGGGGGCGGCGCGCGAGACGGGTGGCGGCGATGGCGAAGGCGAGGGAGAGCAGGGCCATCGCCTGCCACCCGGCCAGTACCCATCCCGGGCCGAAGGCCGCGCCGAGCGCGCCGCCGGCCAGCGTGGCAAGGGGCACGGAGCCGCGGGTGAGGGTGCGACGCATCGCGGTGACCCTGCCCAGGGTGCCCTCGGGGCAGGAGCGGGCGAAGATCGCGCCGCTGGTGATGTTGCCCAGCACGACCATGAACCCCCACAGGGCGGCGCCGGCCAGCAGCAGGGGTCCGGCGTGGGCGCGGTCGAAGAACGCGGCCAGGTGGAGTGCGACGGCGGCGGCGCAGCCGGCGGCGCCGGCCAGGATGCATCCCTTCTCGCCCAGGGTGTCGATGGCACGGGGGGCGAGGGTGGAGACGGTCAGGGCGCCGAGGGCTCCGGCGGTGAGCTGGAAGCCGACGAACTCGGGACCGAGCTGCAGGTCGGTGAGCACCCACACGGCCTCGATGGGGGCGAACAGGGCCATGCCGATGTTGCCGGCCATGGAGTTCAGGGTGAGCAGCCACAGCACGGGGGTGCGTCGCAGGGTGGTCCACCCGTGGGCGGCCTCGCTCCAGAACCGTGACCAGCGGGTGAGGACTACAGCGGCGGCGGGAGTCTCCTCGTCCTGCGTGTCTTCAGTGACGGGGGCGGGGTTTATGCGCACTTTCAATGCGACGAGCGCGGCGGTGGCCAGGAAGGCGGCCGCGATCCCCAGCACGGGCCCGGCCCCGAGGGCGGCGACGAGCAGGCCGGCTGCGGCCGGGACGATCAGTCCCAGGGCCGCGTCGGCGGACTCGAGCCTGGCGGCCAGCCGGCTGACCGTGTCCGGAGCGACCACGCGGGGCACCAGGGTGGCCTGGGTGGTCTCGGCCAGGACCGTGAGCACCCCGAGCAGGGCCATGACCGCGGCCAGGTGGGCGAAGGTGAGCGCGTCCAGGGCCCAGGCGAGCACGAGGGTGCCCAGCAGGGCCGCTTTGGCCAGGTCGGTGGCCACGAGCAGGCGGGGGCTGAGGTGTCGGTCCACGAGGATGCCGATGGGGACCCCGAGGAGCAGGAAGCCCAGCCCCGAGAGGGTCATCAGCACGCCCATCTGGGCTGCGCCGACCCCGAGGGCCAGGACGGCGAGCACGTCGATGGCCACGTCGGTGGCCGAGCGGCCGCCAGCGTCGAGGGCGTTGGAGGCGACGAGCCAGCGGGCGTGCCCGAGCCTCTTCGCGCGCGCCGCGTTCTCAGGCGCGGTCGTGTCGTCGGTCAGGGGTGAGCTCACCCCGGGAGTGTCCCCTAGAAGTGAGGTGGATCACGTGAGGCGGGTGAGCCTGGGCGTGTCAGTTGCCGGCGGAAGATCGAAGCAGCCCGGTGCTGTCCGGGGTGGAAAGGACGTTTGACCGGGTTCCGCCCTGGCGTCGCTGGGGGTAGGAGGCCGCGGGGCGGGAGGGCTCCTCCACACTTAGGGCGTGTCTGAGAATAGATGCACGAGTCAGCTGAGACCCTGGGGACATGTCCCGGTTCCAGATGCTCTCTGACACCCAATGGGAGTTGATCGCCC
>NZ_JAKRNH010000037.1:0-21437 GCF_022346985.1 Micrococcus sp. ACRRV | reverse complement strand
GCGCCCTCCACGTCACCACCGCCCACCTCACGGGCCTCGACGCCGCCGCCCACGCCGCCCGTGTGCTCACCCCGGGCGGGGTGTACCTGCTGAACATCGGCGGTGGGCCGGACCTGACGTCGGTGCGCCGCGAGGTCGCCGCCCTCACCGAGACGTTCGCGCACGTGGAGGTCATGGCGGACCCGGCCATGCTCAAGGGCCGCCGACGCGGGAACGTGATCGCCGCCGCGTCGTCCGCCCCGCTGTCCGCGGACGGGCTCGGGGGGCGGTCCGCGCTGGCCCGGGCACTGCGTTCGGACGCGTTGCCGGCGCAGCTGCTCGACGACGTCGTCGCCTTCACCGCCGGCCTCACTCCGGACGCGACGCCACTCGTGACCCCGGCCGAGGGCTGACGGGGTCCACAGCGCGCACGAAAGCGCCCGACGCGCGGCCCGTTTCACGCACGAAAACGCCGGACTAGGCTGGAGGCGACCCTCCGGTCCCGACGACGAGGCCGGAGCCCCCGACGTCAGGAGGCCGCCATGTCCGCCGAGACCACCCCGTCCACCCTCCCCGCCGAGGCCCCGCTGGGCGTGCTCGTGGGCGTGGACGGCTCCGACCAGTCCATCTCCGCCGCCCGCTGGGCGCAGCGCGAAGCGGGCCTGCGGAACCTCCCGCTGACCCTCGCCACCGCGTACACCGTCCCCGCGTTCTGGGGCTACGCCGCGGACGGCGCCGGCCTCCTCACCGACGACGGCCGCCTCCACGCCGGTGTGGAGGCCCTCCTGAAGGAGGTCGCCGGCAAGCTCGACCCCGCCGGGGTGGCCCCCGAGCTGCGCGTGGAGGTCGGCGACGCCGCCGGCGTGCTGATCGACCTCTCCGCCCAGGCGGAGCTGCTGGTCTCCGGCAGCCGCGGCCGCGGCGGGTTCATCGGCCGCCTGCTGGGCTCGGTGTCCTCGGCGCTGCCGGGCCACGCGCACTGCCCCGTGGCCATCATCCCGGCGGGCGTGGAGGCCTCGCGGGCGGACTCGGGGGCGCCCGTCGTCGTCGGCGTGGACGGCTCCGAGCAGGGCCGGGCGGCCGCCCTGGTGGCCGCGGAGGAGGCGCAGGCCCGGAAGGCGCCGCTGCACCTGATCTCCGCGCTGCCCCCGATCTCCCCGAACGCCGCCTGGCTGGCCGTCTCCCTCGACGAGGAGGCGCGCGAGCAGGAGCTGCGTGAGCGTCTCGAGGACGGCGCCCGCTGGCTGGCCTCCGAGTTCCCCGGCCTGGAGGTGACCTCCGAGCTCGCCTCGGGCGTGCCTGTGGACGTGATGGTGGAGCAGACCGCCACCGCGCGCCTGACCGTCCTGGGCACCCGGGGCCTGGGCGGGTTCAGCGGCGCCCTGATGGGCTCCACGAGCGCCGGCGTGGCCAATCACGCCAAGGGCCCGGTGATGGTCGTGCCCTTCCGTGAGGACGTCCGCCTCGGCCGCCGCGCCGAGTTCGGCGCGGTCGTGGACCAGGACGACCCGCGCGTCTGAGCCGCCCCCGCCCCTCGGACGCACCGGACGCCCGGCCCGCCACGGGCCGGGCGTCCGCCGTGTTCAGCCCCAGCCGAGCTCGTGCAGGCGCTCCTCCGAGATCCCGAAGAAGTGCCCCACCTCGTGCATCACCGTCACGGTGATCTCGTGCTCGAGCTCCGCGCGGCTGCGGCAGTGCCGGGTGAGGGGGCCGCGGAAGATCACGATCCGGTCCGGCAGCTGCCAGGCCGCCTCGGCCCGCTCGGCCAGGCTGAACCCCTCGAACACGCCGAACAGCTCCGTGTCCGGGTCCTCCCAGCGCTGCGGCTCGTACTCGTCCTCGACGATCACCACGACGTTGGTGAGCAGCCGGGCGAGCTTGTCCGGGATGCGCAGCAGGGCGGCGTCGACGGCGGCGTCGAACTCCTCCTCGCTCATCCACGTCTCCACGGGGCCTCCTGGGGTTCGGACGGCGGGTGTCGGTCGGGTGCGCCCACCCTATAGACTTCACGGGTCCGTCGGTCCGCCGGCGGGCGCGCCCTCATCGTCTAGAGGCCTAGGACACCGCCCTTTCACGGCGGCGACACGGGTTCGAATCCCGTTGGGGGTACGCACGGCAGGCCGGCTCCACGGCGTCTGCGGAGGACGCGCGAGAGTCGATTTGCACGGCGCGCAGACGCTCTGATAGAGTCTCTACTCGTTGCAAGGAGAGATCCGGAGCGGCGTACAACAGAACAAGGCCCTGTAGCGCAGTTGGTTAGCGCGCCGCCCTGTCACGGCGGAGGTCGCGGGTTCAAGTCCCGTCAGGGTCGCTCGGATCATCCGATCACCGGTTTCTTCGGTTCTACGGAGTCCGGTGACACGAGGATCCCGGCGATGCGAATCGCCTGGCTCTGTAGCTCAGTTGGTAGAGCGTACGACTGAAAATCGTAAGGTCACCGGATCGACGCCGGTCGGAGCCACACTCACGAAGGCCCCCGCTGCTGCGGGGGCCTTCGTCGTCCTCCGACCTCCGATCGGGGCCAGGTGGCGTGAGATCCCTCACATCCACTGACGTGATTCCGGGGAATCCGGGGCGATCAGCGGTTCGTGCGGCGACGTCGACCCCGTAACTTCGATGGAATGACCGACACTCCGCCTTCGATGACACCCGCCCCCGCGGGGCCCGACCCCGACGTGAAGCACCCGGCCCCCGCCACCGCGGATCAGGCCGACCGGGGCCACGCGGGCCTGTTGCCCTGGGTCTTCTGGCCCTCCACCCTGATCGTCCTGCTCTTCGTGGTCGCGACCCTCGCGTTCCCCGCGCAGATGACCGACGTCATCGGCGACGTCCAGGCCGCGATCATCCGGAACTTCTCCTGGTGGTACGCGATCGTCGCGTTCGCCTTCGTGGTGTTCTGCGCCTACCTCGTGTTCTCCCGCAAAGGCTCCATCACGCTCGGCAAGCCCGACGAGAAGCCTGAGTTCTCCACGATGTCCTGGTTCGCCCTGCTGTTCGCGGCGGGCATGGGCATCGGCCTCGTCTTCTTCGGCATGACCGAGCCGCTCATGCACTTCACCAGCCCCCGCCCGGATCTGGCCGCGGCCAATCCCACCGAGGCCCAGGCGGCCCAGTCCGCCCTGGCGACCACGTTCCTCCACTGGGGCCTGCAGCCCTGGGCGATCTACGCCGTCGTGGGGGTGGCCGTGGGCCTGGCGATCCACCGCCGCGGCCGCCCCCTCTCCCTGCGCTGGGCGTTCGAGCCGCTGCTCGGCGAGCGGCGCGTGCGCGGCGGCTGGGGGCACCTGATCGACAACATCGCCCTGATCGGCACCGTCTTCGGCGTGGCCACCTCCCTCGGCCTCGGCGTCACGCAGATGGCCGCCGGACTGCGCTCCCTGGGCATCGTCCCCGCGGACTCCCCCTGGCTCGAGTACGCCATGATCGCGGCGGTGACCTGCGTGGTCATGTACACCGTGGTCTCCGGCGTGGAGCGCGGCATGAAGTGGCTCTCCAACATCAACCTCGTGCTCGCCGCGGGGCTGCTGCTGTTCATCGCGCTCGTCGGCCCGACCCCCTTCCTCCTGAAGGAGACCGTGCAGTCGTTCGGCGCCTACCTGCAGAACTTCTTCGCCGACTCCCTGAACGTCTCCGCGTTCTACGGCGCCGAGGGCGACGCCTGGCAGGCAGGATGGACCGCCTACTACTGGGGCTGGTGGATGTCCTGGACCCCGTTCGTGGGCATCTTCATCGCCCGCATCTCCCGCGGCCGCACCGTGCGCGAGTTCCTGATGGGCGTGCTGCTGGTGCCCACCCTCGTCTGCGTGGTGTGGTTCGGCATCCTCGGCGGCACCGCCATCTGGCTGGAGACCGTCCGCCCGGCCGGCTACACCTCCGTGGTGGGCGCCGACGGCGCGATCGACTCCAACTCCGCCCTCTTCCAGGTCCTGGAGCAGCTCCCGGCGGGCCTGCTGCTGGTGATCGGCGCCATCATCCTCTCGGGCATCTTCTTCGTCACCTCCGCGGACTCCGGCGCGCTCGTGATGGGCATGCTGGCCACGGGCGGCGACGTGAACCCGAAGACCGCCGTCAAGATCTTCTTCGCGATCGCCACTGCGTTCATGGCGGCGGCCCTGCTCGCCGCGGGAGGCCTGTCCGCCATCCAGACGCTGGCCATCACCATCGGCCTGCCGTTCTCCGTGCTCATGCTGGTCATGTGCGTGGCCACGTTCCGCTCGCTCGGCTACTCGGCCGCGCGCGTGGAGGCGGTCCGCCGTCAGGCCATGCTGGCCTCCATCCAGGACCGGCTCGGCAAGGACACGGACGACGACGAGGTCGTCGAGGGCGGCCCCGTGGCCGCCTCGCAGTGGTGGGCCTCGCTCAGCCGTGACCACCAGCGCACGATCGCACGGCTGGCCTCCCCCGGCCCGGACGACGAGATCCGCCTGCACGAGGACGCCACGGCCACATCGGCGCGGCCGGACACGACGCGCGGCGGCTCCACCGCCCGCTGACGCCCCGCCCGCTGACGTCGCCCCGTCCAGCACCCTCCCCGGGCCTCCGGGGACGACGACGGCCCGTCGCCTCCCCGTGGAGGCGGCGGGCCGCCGTCGTGCGGGGGACGGTCTCAGACGTCCCAGGTGAGGGGCGGCGGGGTGCCGTGGCGGTCGTGGCGGTGGGCGCTGCGCCGCACCGCGGGCACCGCCCACGCGGCCGCGAGCACGGCCAGCCAGAGCACGCCGATCACGAACGGCTGGGCGAGCGCGGTCTGGAGGGCGTCCGGGCCGCCGAGGGCGCCCAGGACGGCGCCGCCCTGGTCGAACGCCATGGTCCCGGCCACCACGGCCACGAAGGCCAGGCCGAGCCACGCGCCGACCCGCCCACCGGGCATCGGGAACGCTCCCGGTGCCTGGCCGTGCCGCGCGAGTGCCCGCCGCATGCCGAGGTGGGAGGCCAGGATCAGGGCCCAGGTGAACACCACCGCGAACGTGGCCACGCCGGCGACGATCCCGAAGGTGTCCTCCTTCACGCTCATGAACACGGCGCCGGCCGCCATCACGCCCAGCATCGCCACCACGGTCACCCACGGCACGCCGCCGCGGGTGACGGCTGTGAAGACGCGGGGCGCGTGCCCGTCGTGCGCCATGTGGTGCAGCAGGCGGGCGTTGGTGAAGATGCACGCGTTGATCGCGGAGACCGCCGCGGTGAGCACCACGAAGTTCAGCAGGTGCGGGGCGAACGGCACCCCGAGGGTCTCGAAGATCTGCACGAACGGGCTGGTCTCGCCGTCCACGGTGGTCCACGGCACCAGGGACATGATCACCAGCATGGAGCCGATGTAGAAAAAGAGGATGCGCACCGGCACCGTGTTCACGGCGCGGGGCAGGGCGCTCGCCGGGTCCTCGGCCTCGCCCGCGGCGATGCCGAGGGTCTCCGTGCCGCCGAAGGAGAACGTCACGATGGTCAGGGCGGTCAGGACGCCCATGAGCCCGTGCGGGAGGAAGCCGCCGTGCTCCACGAGGTTGTGGGGGCCGGGGGTCACGCCGTCCTGGAAGGACGCGCCGGAGAACATGAGGATCACGCCGCCGAAGATCATGCCCACGATGGCCAGGACCTTGATGAGGGAGAACCAGAACTCCGCCTCGCCGAAGCTGCCCACGTGGGTGACGTTGATCAGGCCCAGCACGACCATGGTGGCGGCCACCCACACCCACGCCGGGACGTCGGGGTACCAGAAGGCCATGTAGACGGTGACGGCGGTCGTGTCCGCCACGATCACCACCGCGAGCTCGAACACGTAGGTCCAGCCGGTGAGGAATCCGGCGAACGGGCCGAGGTAGCGGGACGCGTAGGCGACGAAGGAGCCGGAGATCGGCTCCCGGACGGCCATCTCGCCGAGGGCGCGCATCACCAGGTACACGGCCGCGCCAGCCAGCATGAATGCCAGGACGACGCCGGGGCCCGCGGCCTGGATGCCCGCGGCGGAGCCGTAGAACAGGCCTGTCCCGACGGCGGTGCCGAGCGCGATGAAGGTGATGTGCCGAGGGTTCAGCCCGCGTTGCAGCTGCGCCTGCGCGGGGGCCTCGGGGGCGGGGGTGGACTGCACGGGGTCTCCACTCCAGGGGGAAGGGACGAGAGCGGGGCCACAGTACCGCGCGTCGTCGTCTGGGCCCGGTTCGTTCCGGCGGACGACGTCGCCCCCTCCTCGTCCGAGGACGGTCGGAGGCCCTCCCCGGCGGGAAGGGCCTCCGACCTGCGACGCCGTCGCGCTCAGTGGTGCCGGTGCACCACGGGCAGCTGGCCCGTGCGGTCGTGCAGGGCGGCGGTCTTCCGCACGCCGGTGACGAACCACGCGGCCGTCAGGGCCACGACCCAGGCCAGGCCGATCAGCAGCGCCTGGCGGGACTCCGGGATGGTGGCCATGGTGATGACCACGGTCGCCACGAAGGCGAGGCCGAGCACGGTGCCGACGATCCCGAACGGCATGGGGTACACCGACGGCGGGGCGCCGGCCTCCTTGACGCGGGCCCGCATGGCGCGGTGGGACAGGAAGATCATGGTCCAGGTCAGCACCACGGCGAACGAGGCGACGCCGGCGATCAGGCCGAACGCGTCCGGGTTCACCGTGATGAGGATGGCGCCGAGCACCATGACACCCAGCATCACGGCGACGGTCAGCCACGGCACGCCGTTGGCGGTGGTGCGGGTGAAGGCGCGGGGCGCCTGGCCGTCGTGGGCCATCGCGTAGAGCAGGCGACCCGAGGCGTAGATGCACGCGTTGATGGCGGAGATCGCCGCGGTGAGCACCACGAAGTTGAGGATGTGCGGCGCGAACGGCACTCCGAGGCCCTCGAAGATCTGCACGAACGGGCTGGTCTTGCCGTCCACCGCGCTCCACGGGACCAGGGACATGATGACGACCATGGTGAGCACGTAGAAGAGCAGGATGCGCACCGGGACCGTGTTGATGGCCTTCGGCAGCGCCGTCTCCGGGTCCTTGGCCTCGCCCGCGGCCACGCCGAGGGTCTCGATGCCGCCGAAGGAGAAGGTCACGATGGTCAGCGCGATCAGGACACCCCCGAAGCCGTGGGGCAGGAAGCCGCCGTGGTCGACCAGGTTGTGCAGGCCGGCGGGGGTGCCGTCGGTGAACGAGGCGCCGGTGAACATGAGGATGAGGCCGCCGAAGATCATGGCGACGATGGCGCCGATCTTGATGAGGGTCAGCCAGAACTCGGCCTCGCCGAAGTTGCCCACGTGGGTGAGGTTCACGAGGCCGATCACGAGGATGGTCGCGGCGACCCACGCCCATGCGGGCACGCCCGGGAACCAGAAGGCCATGTACTTGGTGACGGCCGCGGTGTCCGCCACGATCACGACGGCCAGCTCGAACACGAAGGTCCACCCGGTCACGTAGCCGGCGAAGGGCCCGAGGTAGCGCGAGGCGTAGGCCGCGAAGGAGCCGGAGACGGGCTCGCGCAGCGTCATCTCGCCCAGGGCGCGCATCACGAGGTACACGGCGAAGCCGGCGATGAGGAAGGACAGGATGACGCCGGGGCCCGCGGTCTGGATGCCGCCGGCGGAGCCGTAGAACAGGCCCGTGCCGATCGCGGTGCCGAGGGCGATGAACATGATGTGGCGCTGGCTGAGGCCGCGGTGCAGCTGTGACTGCGCGGCATGCGCGGCGTCGTCGCGCGGGTGGTCGACGGCATGGGCGCCGGAGGGGGAAGCGTTCACGTGGGTGCTCCGCTCGAGAAGTGAGGTGGATGACACGCTATGGTGGCGTGCCCCACACGTCGGCGCCAATTCCCGCGTCGAACGGAGACGGCTCGCCCGCCGGGGGCGGTCCAGGCGGACATCCCGTCGTCACTCACGAGGCGTGACGACGGGATGTCCACGGGGCGGTGGATCTCAGCGCAACAGCAGCCAGGCCGCGGCGTCGGGCGCGAGACGGTCGTCCACGACGGCCTCGGACTCGGGCAGCGAGAACTGCGCCCGCACGTGGTCCCCGGGCAGAGCGACGGGGGTGTCGCCGATGTTGGCCATGACCAGCACGGTCCGGGCCGGGATGGGCACGCCGGACCCCAGGTGGCGGCCCCCGCCCGAGCTCACCGTGAACGCGAGCACGCCCTGCTCCGGGCGGTGGTGCTCCGCGGACCACGCGAACGTGCCGGTGCCCAGGTCCAGCTCCGCGCGGATCTGCAGCAGGTGGCGATACAGCTCGAAGTGCGAGCCCTCCACGCCCACCTGCCGGTCTGCGGCCAGCACGCGGAACGAGTCCGGCTGCGGCAGCCACGGGGCGGCGTCGGCGTCGGGGCCGCTGAACCCGAGCGCGGGCTCGTCCGCGGCCCAGGGCAGGGGGATCCGGCAGCCGTCGCGGCCGGGTTCCGCGCCCCCGGTGCGGAAGAAGTACGGGTCCTCGCGCAGCTCCGCGGGCAGGGTGGTGTGTTCGGGCAGGCCGAGCTCGTCACCCTGGTAGATGTACGCGGAGCCCGGCAGGGCCAGCTCGATCATGGCCGCGGCGCGCGCCCGACGGCGGCCCAGGGCCTCGTCCGGCTGCTCGTCCTCGGCGGTGATGCCCGCCGGGTAGGCGGTGGGGTCGGACAGGCCGTAGCGGGAGGTGTGGCGCACGGTGTCGTGGTTGGAGAGCACCCAGGTGTTGGGCGCGCCGACCTTCTCCGCCTCCGTGAAGGAGCGGTCGATCGCCGACGTCAGCGACTCCGCGTCCCAGCCCGCCATGAGGTAGGTGAAGTTGAACGCCTGGTGCATCTCCCCGGGGCGGACATAGCGGAAGGTGCGCGGCAGCGGGGACACCCACGCCTCGGCGACCATCATCGGCTCGTGCGGGTACGAGTCCAGCACCCGCCGCCACTGCCGGTAGACCTCGTGCACGCCGTCCTGGTCGAGGAACGGCATGGCCGGCTCGAACGCGTCGACGTCGAAGTCCGGGTCCTGATCCTCACCGGCGTCCGTGACCATGCCCATGCGGGTGTGGTCGGCGTCCGGGTAGCCGGGCTTCTTGACGAGCCCGTGGGCCACGTCCACCCGGAACCCGTCCACGCCGCGGTCCAGCCAGAACCGCAGGATGGACTCGAACTCCTCGCGGACCTCCGGGTTCTCCCAGTTCAGGTCCGGCTGGGTGGTGTCGAACAGGTGCAGGTACCACTGGCCGGGGGTGCCGTCGGCCTCCGTCACGCGGGACCAGGCGCCGCCGCCGAACGTGGACTCCCAGTTGCTCGGGGGCAGCTCGCCGTGCTCGCCGCGACCCTCGGTGAAGTGGTAGCGGGCGCGCTCGCGGGAGCCGGGGCCGGCGGCCATGGCGGCCTGGAACCACGGGTGCTCGGAGGAGGTGTGGTTCGGCACCAGGTCCACGATCACGCGGATGTCCGCGGCGTGCGCGGCGTCGATCAGCGCGTCCGCGTCCGCCAGCGTGCCGAAGCGCGGATCCACGGTGCGGTAGTCCGCGACGTCGTAGCCGGCGTCGTGCTGGGGTGACAGGTAGAACGGGGAGAGCCAGATCGCGTCCACGCCCAGCCGGGACAGGTAGGGGATCTTCGCGGTGACGCCCGGGAGGTCGCCCATGCCGTTGCCGTCCCCGTCCGCGAAGGACCGCGGATAGACCTGGTAGACGACGGCGTCCACCCACCACGGGGTCTCCGGTCGGTTGCGGGCTTCCGAGGGCGGGGTGGTCAGGCGCTGCGTGGTCATGGGGACCAGCCTAGGCGGCGCCCCGCTCAGCCCTGGGACACCTCGGGCAGCCGCGCCCCGCCGACGACGCCGCCCACGCCCAGCACCGCCAGGAACAGGAGGGCCCCGGGCACGGTCACGGCGGCGATCGCCGAGCTCACCGCGCCCACCACCAGCAGGATGACGCCCATCGCCGTGTTGGACACGGCCGTGTACAGGGTGCGCGTGTCCCCGGAGGCCATGTCCACCAGGTAGGTCTTCCGCCCGGTGCGCACCCCGGTGTGCAGCAGCGTCACCAGGAAGTAGGCCGCCACCAGCACCGCGCCCGCCGCCGACGCCGGCAGTCCAGGCCAGGAGGTCAGGGCCAGCGCCGCCACCAGCACCGCGGAGGCCGCGCCGGCCGTGGACCCCATCAGCCGACGGCTGGACCGGTCGGCGGCCCGGCCGAAGAGCCGCCCGCCGATCAGCGAGGCCACCCCGGAGGCGATCACGAACCCGCTCAGGCCGGCCAGCGCGTCCGTGCCGGCCTGCAGGGCCAGCATCACCAGGAACGGCGGGGACAGGGAGGTCACCAGCAGCATGGACCGCACGGTCACGAAGCTCCGGAACGGGCGGTCGTCCCGCAGCAGCGCCCAGGACCGGCGGAGCACGGCCGCGGCGCCGGCGTCGTCGTGGGCGCCGCCGGACTCCTCCGGGTCCTCGCGGGGCTCGCGGATGCGCAGGTACACGAGGGCCACGCCCACCCACAGCAGCGCGCCGACCGCGAGCAGCCCGGCCAGCCGCCCGGCGGAGAGCGCGTCCCCGCCGAGCAGGCGGATCCCCAGGCCCAGGGTGATCGCCACCAGCCCCGAGGCTGTGGTGGACCAGCCGGTGAGCTGCCCGCGCTGCCCCTTGGGCACGGTGCGCCCCTGCACGTCCTTCGACGCGATCGAGCACAGGCAGCGGCCCAGCGAGAACACCGCCAGCGCCGCCAGGATCACGACACCGGCCCCCACCCCGTGCCCGACGGCGGCGACGGCCGCCATCACGGCCACCGCGGCCGCCTGCACCGCCGCGCCGGCGGCGAACACGCGGGTGCGGCGCCGGGCCCGCAGGACGACCGGGGTGAGCAGCGCCTGCGGGAGCATGGACAGGGACTCCCGGACCGGCTTGAGCAGGCCCGCGAGGCCGGCTGGCACGCCGAGGACGGCGAACAGCCAGGGGAGCACGGTGCCGGCGTCGACGATCTGGTCCCCGGAGGACTGCAGCGTGTTCGCGCCCACCAGGCGCAGGCCGTTGGCGGGCAGGTCCCGGCGGACCTGCCCGGGCAGCGCCGCCTCGGCCTCGGGGTCGCGCGTGACCAGGCGGGAGTACAGGGAGTCGGCGGCGCTCACCCGACCACCGTAGCCCCGCCCCCGGACACCGCGGCGGGCACGGCGGCCACAATGGTCTGCATGAAGCACTTCGACGACCCCGTCCTGCAGGCCATGGCCTCCCGCCGCTCCGTGTCCAAGGTGGGCCCGACCACGCCGTCGGATGAGGAGCTGGCCCGACTGCTGGTCGCCGTCACCCCCGTGGCCGACCACAAGGCGCTGCGGCCGTGGCGGCTGATCACCCTGCGCGGGGAGGACCGGGCCGTGCTGGGCGCCGCCCTGGACGCCGCGGCCGGCGTCGAGCGGGCGGAGGGCGAGCGCAACGAGAAGCCGTACCGGGCGGAGCTGCTGATCGCGGTGGTGGCCCGCCACGTCCCGCACCCGGCTGTTCCCGAGTGGGAGCAGCACGCCACCGCCGCCGGCGCCGCCCACCTCCTGGAGCTGGCCCTGTGGCAGGCCGGCTGGGGCGTGATGTGGCGCTCCGGCCTCCACGCGAACGCCCCGCAGGTGCGGGCCGCCCACGGCCTGGCCGACGACGAGCTGCTCATGGGCTGGCTGTACGTGGGGGACGTGGACCCGGAGCACCGGGTCAAGCTCGCCGCGTCCCGGAAGCCGGCCCTGGACCCGGCCCCGTTCCTGGGGACGATGCCGCGGGCGTGAGCGCCCGGTCGTGAGGGGCGGGCCCGGTGCGCCTCAGCCGTCGTGGGCGTGCATGCCCACCCGCGCCCAGCGGCGGTTGAGCCGCTCCTGGGCCATGCCCGCGCCCACCTCGTCGCCCTCCTCGAGGGCGTCGAGCAGCGTCCAGAGGTCGAACACGGAGTCGTCCGGCCAGACGAGCGAGGTCAGGGCGCGGCCGTAGTCCAGCTCCAGCACGGCGTCCGGGTGGAAGGCCTGCAGCCAGGGGATCATCACGGCCAGCTCACCGAGCAGCTCGGCGTCCGGGGCGGCGCCGGCCAGCACGGCCGCGGCGTGGCCCACCCGCTCCACGGCCTCGGCCACGGGGGTGCGCCGGTACGCCACGTCCTCCCCGTCCACCAGCCGACGCGCGGGCTCCTCCGGGTCGAACGCCGCCAGCCACGCGTGAGGCACGCCCCACAGGGAGGTGCGGGTCTGGAGGCGGTGGGTGCCGGCGTCGGGGGAGAGCCCCCACTCGTCCTCCAGGGCCACGAGGGCGCGGCCGCGGTTCATGGCCCGGGCGGCGGCGGGCACGGCGGCGGCGTAGAGGGCCTCCGGGGCGGACGCCTCCAGCATCTCGGCGGCCATCTCCATGCGCAGCGCGAGCTCGTCGGGGCAGTAGAACGCGGAGCCGCCCCGCTCCAGCACGCGCACCAGGTCGTCCTCCCCGGGGGCGGGGAAGGGGTCGGCGGGCAGGCGCAGCAGACGACGCCGAGCGCGCTCGGCCGCCTCCGCCTCCACCTCCGCGCGGGTGCGGTGGGCGGCGGCCACCATGCGCGCGGCCACCGCGTCCGGGTACGCGGACAGCGGCTGGAAGACGCGGAGGTTCGCGGCGGCGGTGCGCACGCTCAGCCGAGCTCGACGATCACCGGGGCGTGGTCCGAGGCGCCCTTGCCCTTGCGCTCCTCACGGTCGATCCAGGCGTCCGTGACCGTCCGCGCGAGGGCGGTCGAGCACAGCTGGAAGTCGATGCGCATGCCCTTCTTCTTGGGGAAGGCCAGGCCCGTGTAGTCCCAGTACGTGTACACGCCGGGGCCGGGGTGGCGCGGGCGCACCACGTCCACCAGCCCGGCGTCCTCGAACGCGTGGAACGCCGCGCGCTCGGCCGGGGAGACGTGCGTGTAGCCTTCGCGCTGGAACAGCTCGATGTCCCACACGTCCTCGTCCTGCGGAGCGATGTTCCAGTCGCCGGTCAGGGCGAGCCGGGTGTCCGGGTCCTCGGCGAGGCGAGCGGCCGCGTGCTCCTGGAGCACGCGCAGCCACTCGAGCTTGTAGCCCATGTGCTCGTTCTCCAGGCCGCGCCCGTTGGGCACGTACAGGCTCCACAGGCGCACCGGGGCGACGCCGTCGGCCGCCTCGGCGCCCACGGTCGCCCCGATGGCGCGGGACTCCTCCTGCGGGTCCACGCCGCCCTTGCCGAAGTGCGGCTGGCCGGGGAAGCCGCGCTGCACGTCGCTCAGGCCGACGCGGGAGGCGATGGCCACGCCGTTCCACTGCGAGGTGCCGTTGTGGGCGACCTCGTAGCCGGCACGCTCGAAGAGCTCCCAGGGGAAGTTCTCGTCCCGGCACTTGGTCTCCTGGATGGCCAGGACGTCCACGTCCTGCCGGTCGAGGAAGGCCTCCACGCGGTCGGCGCGGGCACGGAGGGAGTTCACGTTCCAGGTGGCGATCTTCACCCGGCCAGGCTAGCCGAGGGGGAGGACGGCCGGCTCAGCGCCACCAGTCGTCGTGGATCGTGACCGGGGTGGTGCGCTTGTGGCGGGAGCGCCGCCAGACGCCCTCGAGCTTCTCGGCGGCCTCCTCCGGGATCTCCCGTCCCTCGAGGTAGTCGTCGATGTGCTCGTAGCTCAGGCCGAGCTCGTCCTCGTCGGCGCGGCCGGGGCTGCCGTCCAGCAGGTCCGCGGTGGGGACCTTCGCCCACAGGTGCTCGGGGGCGCCCAGCTCCTTCGCGACGGCGCGGACCTGCCGCTTGTCCAGGCCGGCCAGCGGCAGGACGTCCGCACCGCCGTCGCCGAACTTGGTGAAGAACCCGGTGATGGACTCGGCCGCGTGGTCGGTGCCGATCACCAGCTGACCGTGCGCCCCGGCGATCGCGTACTGCGCCACCATGCGCATGCGGGCCTTGACGTTGCCCTGGTTGTAGTCGGAGATCGGCTCTCCCGTGGCCTCCTGGAACGCCGAGGCCATCCCGGCGACGGCCTCCGCGATGTTCAGCGTGACGCGCCCGTCGGCGCCCACGAAGTCCATGGCCGCGGTCGCGTCGGCCTCGTCCGCCTGCACCCTGTACGGCAGGCGCACCGCGGTGAACCGTGGGTTCTCGCGGGAGGGGGCGGCGTCGTCCCCCGCCTCGGTGCCCAGCTCCGCGCGACGCCGCTCCACCGCCAGCTGCGCCAGCCGCCCGGCCGTGGTGGAGTCCACGCCGCCCGAGATCCCCAGCACGAACCCGGACGCACCCGTGGCCTCCAGGTAGTCCACCAGGAACCGGACGCGCGCCTCGACCTCGGCGGCCGGGTCGACCTCGGGCCGCACGCCCATCTCGGCGATGATCTGCTGCTGGAGTTCACGCATGGCCCCAGCGTAGGGCTCAGGCATCCGGATGCCCCAGGTTGCGGGCGATCGTGCGCAGCGTGGCGACGGTGACCTCGTAGTGCTCGGCGGGCAGGTCCGCCGTCGCCTCCCCGCGGAGCCGCTCCACGGCCTCGCCCACGCGCTCGCCCGCCGTGCGCCCGGTGGACGTGAGGGTGAACAGGTCGCCCTCCACGGTCACCCAGCCGGCGTCCACCAGCTCGTCCAGCTGCTCGACGACGGCGCCGCGCACCTCCGGTTCGAAGCCCGCCCCGATCTCGGCGGCGCTCAGCGGTGCCGCCGTGAGCGCGTTCAGGGACTGCCACTGGGCGCGGGTCAGGCCGTGCTCCTCGAGGGACGCGGCGACGCGGGCGGCCAGCAGGCCCTCGGCCACGGTCAGCCAGTGGGACAGGGGCAGGCCGGACGGATGGGAGTCCCTCCGCGGGGCCTGGGTCTGCCGGTTCTCCGGGGTCTGGGTGTTGTCCGTCATGGGCCGAGGCTAGCCCCGCGCCTCGGCGCAGGGACAGGGGCTGGCCGTTACGCTGGGCGCATGACCGCCGAGCACACCTCCGTCGCCCCCACTCCCGAGCAGGACCGCGAACGCCTGCGCGAGCTCATCAAGGAGCTGGCCGTGGTGCACGGCCGCGTGACGCTGTCCTCCGGCGCCGAGGCCGACTACTACGTGGACCTGCGCCGCGTGACCCTCCACCACGAGGCGGCCCCGCTGATCGGCCGCGTCATGCTGCGGCTGCTGGAGGAGA
The DNA here is from genome assembly GCF_022346985.1 of Micrococcus sp. ACRRV. Taxonomy (NCBI): domain Bacteria; kingdom Bacillati; phylum Actinomycetota; class Actinomycetes; order Micrococcales; family Micrococcaceae; genus Micrococcus; species Micrococcus sp. ACRRV. Next base: position 6,442 of record NZ_JAKRNH010000037.1, on the reverse strand, counting down.
ACGGCATCGAGTTCGAGACCATGGGCGGCCTCACCATGGGCGCCGACCCCGTGGCCACCGCGATGATGCACCAGGCCGGCGCCCAGGGCCGCGCGCTGGACGCGTTCGTGGTGCGCAAGGCGCAGAAGTCCTACGGCATGGGCCGCCAGGTCGAGGGCCCCGGGGTCGAGGGGCGCCGCGTCGTCGTGCTGGAGGACACCTCCACCACCGGCGGCTCCGCGCTGACCGCCGTGGAGGGCGTGCGCAAGGCCGGCGGCGACGTGCAGGCCGTGGCCGTGATCGTGGACCGCGCCACCGGCGCCGCCGAGCGCGTGGCCGAGGAGGCCGGCGTCCCCTACCTGTACGCGTTCGGCAAGGACGAGCTCGACCTCGACTGAGCCGGGGCCCTGGCCCTCCGACCCCGCCTCGCACTTTCGCGAGACAAGACGTCGCTACCATCCCGTCCGCGTGGGAAGGTAGCGACGTTCTTCTGAGCGAAAGCGGTGTCGGGGGCCGGGCCGGGCCTCAGAGCCAGTCGGCCTTCTTGAACAGCGCGTACAGCGCCACGGCCACGCCCAGCATGAGGCCGAGCGCCCACGGGTAGCCCAGCGGCCACTCGAGCTCGGGCATGTGCTGGAAGTTCATGCCGTAGACCGAGCCGATCAGCTGCGGCGCGAAGATGATGGCCGCCCAGGACGAGATCTTCTTGACCTGCTCGTTCTGCTCGATCGACTGCTCCGCCAGCCGCTTGGAGGCAAGGGTGGAGTCCAGTTCCAGGGCGTTCTCCAGCATCTGGCGCATCGCGGCCACGCGGTCGGTGACCTGCACGGCGTGGTCGTGGATGTCGCGGAGGGCGCGCAGGGTCTCGACGAGCTCGGCGCGCTCCTCCTCGCCCGGCTCCGGCTCGGGGGCCTCGAGGTGGGAGGCGTGGGACCCGTTGGCGGCGTCGCCCAGGCGGGCGCGCATGTCCTCCTGGAGCTGCTCGATCATCCGCGGCAGCGGGCGGGTGGCGCGCTCGAAGCCGATGATCTCGCGGGAGAGCTCGTAGATGCGGCGGGAGACGGCGGCGTCGCCGGCGAAGATCTGGTCCTCGATCTCCCGGATGTCCTGCTCCAGGCCCTCGGCCACGGGGAAGTAGGCGTCCACCACGTGGTCGAGGATCTCGAAGGCCACCTGGGAGGGGCCCTGGGCCAGACGGTCCGTGTGCCGCTGCTCCATGCCGGCGCGGATGTCCGCGAGGTCCGGCTCCTCCGCGTGCCGGACGGTGACCACGTAGTCGCGCCCGGTGAACACGTCCAGCTCGCCGAACTCCACGGTCTCCGTCGCGTCGATGTACCGCGCCGGGTGGAGGACCATGAACCAGTCCTCGCCGTACCGCTCGAGCTTGGCGCGCTGGCCGGCGGTGAGGGCGTCCTCCACGGCGAGCGGGTGCAGGGGCAGCTCGTCGGCGACCTCCTGCAGCTCGTCCGGGTGGGGGCGGTACAGGCCCAGCCAGGCCATCCCGCCGGTCCGCTCGATGGCGTCCCAGGTGTCGGAGAGGGAGGTCGGGGCGAAGACTCGGCGCCCGTCCACATACACGGCGTTGTCGATCAGGGTCACCGGGACATTGTGCCCGAGCCGCCCCCTGGCACTGTGCGGACGGGACACGCCGCATCACCCGGAGAGGAAGCGGCGTGTCCCGCCCCGAAAGACCCCGCGGCCGCGACGTCGGGCGCGCACCCAGCCTGCGGACGTACCGTGGCCCCATGAGCAAGGACACCAGCACCCCCGTCGCCCGCGACGGCAAGACCCTCCTCCCCGCCGACGCCGTCACCACGGCCCCGATCGCCGCGCTCGGCCTGGTCGGCGGCTACCTCGTGGCCCGCGAGACCGGCATCCGCTGGCTCGGCGGCGTCGTCCTCGGCGCGGCCGGCCTGTACGCGGGCCGCACCTGGGCGGCCAAGGGCGGCCCCGCCGTCGCCGGCACGCTCGGCGCCCTGTACCTGGGCGGCTTCGGCGCGTCCCACCCGCTGGCCAAGAGGATCGGCGCGTGGCCGTCCGTGCTGTCCGTGGCCGCCGCCTCGGCCGGCGCCGCGTACGCCGCCGTGGACCGCAAGGACGGTCGCCGCTGAGCCCGGAGCGTCCCGCGCACGACGACGGCGCCCCCGCCTCCGCCTCGGAGGCCGGGGGCGCCGTGGGGTCGGGGGAGGGCGTCGACGCCCGGGAGGTCGGACGTGAGGTCGGCGCGCCCCCGTGGGAGGGCCCCTGGCCCGAGGACCCGCGGTACGACCCGGCGCTGCTGCGCGACGGGGACCGCCGCAACGTGGCCGACCGCTACCGGTACTGGACCGTGGAGGCGATCGTCGCGGACCTGGACCGCACTCGGCATCCGTTCCACGTGGCCATCGAGAACTGGCAGCACGACCTGAACATCGGCACCGTCGTGCGCACCGCCAACGCGTTCAACGCGGCAGGCGTGCACATCATCGGGCGGCGGCGCTGGAACCGGCGCGGGGCCATGGTGACGGACCGGTACCTCCACGTGCATCACCACGAGACGGTGGAGGCGTTCACCGCCTGGGCGGCGGGGGAGGGCCTGCCGGTGCTGGGCGTGGACCTGTTCCCGGAGTCCGTGCCGGTGGAGACCTTCGACTTCCCGCGCGCCTGCGTGCTGGTGTTCGGGCAGGAGGGGCCGGGCCTCTCCGAGGAGGTGCGGGGGGCGAGCGAGGCGGTGCTCTCGATCGTCCAGTACGGCTCCACCCGGTCGATCAACGCGGGTGTGGCCGCGGGCATCGCGATGCACGCCTGGATCCGGCAGCACGGGGGTCCGGCGCCGGTGTGAGGCGGGCGCGGAGCCGTCCGTTTCTCGCACGAATGCGCTCGACGCGCCGTCCGTTTCGTGAACGAAGGCGTGGGGGCGCCGTGGGCGGCTCAGCCGGCGAAGGGCAGCGTGGGCAGGCCGGCCACGCCGGGCCGCACGGAGAACAGCGCGCCGGCCAGGGGGTCCTCGCCGCGCTCCATGCCCTCCCAGGAGGTGGTGATGTAGAGGGTGCCGAGGTCGTCCCCGCCGAAGGTGCAGGCCGTGGTCTTCTGCACGGGCACCTCGACCACCTCGTCCAGCACGCCCTCCGGGGTGTACCGGTGGATCCGCCCGTGGCTGATCACCGCCACCCAGATGCCGCCCTCGGCGTCCACGCACAGGCCGTCCGGCTTGCCCTCGCCGTCGAGCACGTCCACGAGCACGCGGCGGTTCGTCAGGCCCTCCTCGCGGGAGTAGTCGAACACGGCCACCTGCCGCGTGGGGGTGTCGTCGTAGTAGGCCAGGGAGCCGTCCGGGGACCAGGCCAGGCCGTTGGACGTGGTCACGCCCTCGAGCACCACGTCCACCTCGCCCGCGCCGCCCTCCGGGGCGGGGCTGAGCCGGTGCAGCGACGCCGCCCCGGGCGTCTTGGCGTAGGCCATGGAGCCGGCGTAGAAGCGCCCGTCGGGGTCGCAGCCGCCCTCGTTCATGCGCAGCCCGGCGGCGTCGTCCCACAGCGGGGGCAGGCGGTGCAGGGTGCCGTCCGGGTCCTCCAGCGCGAAGCCGCGCTCCACCGCGAACACGGCCCCGCCTCCGACGCGCGGGCGCACCACCGCGCACACCTTCGGATCGACGTTCCGGCGGGTCACCCCGCCGTCCGCGCCGAGGGAGAGCACGTCGCCGGCGAGCATGTCGACCCAGCGCAGCCCGCCCCAGGACTCGGCCCAGACGGGGCCTTCGCCGTGGTAGCAGAGGGGGTCGGTGACCTGGTCGGCGCGCATCGCGGGCTCCTTCGTCGTCGGGGGCGTCCTGCCCAGGATCCTAGGCGCCGCAGGCGACGGCGGTCCCGGGCCAGCCGCCCGGGCGGCGGCTACGATGAGGACCGGCACGGCGGCGCTGCTGTGCACGTGTGCAGCATGCCGCCTGAGCAACAGAAACCGACGCCTCGCGAGTCAGGAGCACACCCGCATGCCCATCGCCTCCCCGGACAAGTACGCCGAGATGATCGACGCGGCCAAGAACGGCGCGTTCGCCTACCCGGCCATCAACGTCACCTCCTCCCAGACGCTGAACGCCGCTGTCCGCGGCTTCGCGGAGGCCGGCTCCGACGGCATCATCCAGGTCTCCACCGGCGGCGCCGCCTACTTCTCCGGCTCCTCCGTGAAGGACATGGTCGCCGGCTCCCTGGCCATGGCCGCGTTCGCCCGCGAGGTCGCCAAGAAGTACTCCGTGAACATCGCCCTGCACACGGACCACTGCCCCAAGGACAAGCTGGACGGCTTCGTGAAGCCCCTGCTCGACGCCTCGGAGGCCGAGGTCAAGGCCGGCCGCGACCCGCTCTTCAACTCCCACATGTGGGACGGCTCCGCGGAGACCCTCGAGGAGAACCTGCGCATCGCCCAGGAGCTCCTGGCCCGCACCCACGCCAACAAGCAGATCCTCGAGGTGGAGATCGGCGTCGTCGGCGGTGAGGAGGACGGCGTCGCGAACGAGATCAACGACAAGCTGTACACCACCGTCGAGGACGGCATCGCGACGATCGAGGCCCTGGGTCTGGGCGAGAACGGCCGTTACCTGACCGCCCTGACCTTCGGCAACGTGCACGGCGTGTACAAGCCGGGCGGCGTGAAGCTGCGCCCGCAGATCCTGCAGGACATCCAGCAGGCCGTGGGCGAGAAGTTCGGCAGGCAGCGCCCGTTCGACCTGGTGTTCCACGGCGGCTCCGGCTCCGCCGCCCAGGAGATCGCCGACTCGGTCTCCTACGGTGTCGTGAAGATGAACGTGGACACGGACACGCAGTACGCGTTCTCCCGTCCCGTGGCCGGCCACATGTTCGAGAACTACGACGGCGTCCTCAAGGTCGACGGCGAGGTCGGCAACAAGAAGATGTACGACCCCCGCGTCTGGGGCGCCAAGGCCGAGGACGGCATGGCCGCCCGCGTGGTCCAGGCCTGCCAGGAGCTCAACGCCGCCGGCAAGTCCATCGGCTGACGCCCCCCACGCACGACGACGGCCGGTCGCCTCCTCCGGGAGGCGGCCGGCCGTCGTCGTGTCCGGGACGGGCCCGGGCGGGTCAGTCCGTCGTGTTGGAGGGCGAGGGGGTGCCGCTCTCGCTGACCACGGGGTTGCCGTCGCCGTCGTCCGAGGGGGACGCGGAGTCCGAGCCGGAGGACGAGGCCGCGGACTCAGCGGCCGCGGACTCGGCGGCGTCGCGGGCGGCGCCCACGAACGGGCGCGGAGGCTGGCCGGGGGCCACGGGCTCGGGTGCGCCCTCGGGCCGGTCGATCGTGGACTGGTCGGAGAGCTGGTCCTGCGGGATGATCCCGGTGGGCAGGCCCTTCGCCTTGTCCAGGGTCTCCTGGTCCGTCTGGGCGTTCAGGAAGAACGGGGAGCTGGTCTCGATGTCCGCCTGGAAGTCGGACGGGTCCTTCAGCACCGTGTCGGCCAGGTGGTCGCGGGCCTGCGTGGCCAGCGTGGTGCTGTTGGCGATCGGCGAGTTCGTCACCTGCGTGAGGCCCTCGTTCACGGAGCCGTAGCCCTTCATCGCGCCGAAGGTGACGGAGACCAGCTGGGTGCCGTCCTCGTTGCAGGCCCACGCGGTGCGCTGGGGGAGCAGGGGGGCGCCGTCCGCGCCGCCGACCATGCCGGGGCGCAGCAGGGCGAGCAGGCCCTTCCGGGTCGACTCGTCGTACGAGTACTCGTCCGCCATGACGGGCGCCTCGGGCCGGCACCACTCCAGGCGCCTGCCGTCGAGGTTGTGCTGGTAGTGGACCATCACCAGCGGGGCGCCCTCGGAGCGGCTCGAGGAGCCCTGGTACTGGCAGGTGAGGAACTCGTGCGTCTGGTCCCGGGAGGCGAAGAGCTGCACGATGCCGATGTCGTTGGCCACCGGGATGTGGGTGGCCACGGCGTCGAGCGTGGTCTGGTCCAGCACGTCCTGGGTGCAGTCCATCACGGAGACCGTGTCGTTGTAGCGGGCGGCCACGGACTTCCAGCCCGCGGAGGCCGCGCCCGAGGTGATGCCGGGGCCCTGGGTCTCGAGGGCCTCGCGGGGCTGCGGGCGCTCGGAGCCGTCGGCCTTCTCCGAGGCGCGCGCGGCGCGGATCTCGGAGGCCGCGGCGGAGGCCGGGCTCTGCGGGTCGCCGGTGGCGGAGGCCGAGGAGCCCGCGGCGGCGGTGGCGGTGGAGGTGGAGCTCGCGGGGCTCGGCTGGCCGGAGTCGGAGCAGCCGGCGAGGGTCAGGGCGAGGGCGGCGGCGCCGAGCGCGGCGGCGGCGCGGTGCGGCGCGGACGTCGGGTGGGTCATGCGGGGGCTCCTTCGGCTGGCGTGCGGGCCCGGGCGGACGGCCTTCCGCCGCCGGACACACGCGAGGGCCACGGTACCGGACGAGCCTGGACGACGCGGCACCGATCCCGGGCCCTCGATAGACTCGCCGCGACCCCGCCGGGCCCGTCCCGGCCCCCCGA
>NZ_JAKRNH010000036.1:0-21625 GCF_022346985.1 Micrococcus sp. ACRRV | reverse complement strand
CCGGATGAGACCATCGAACCCCGCGCCCGGCGCGGAGCAGGCCGGCCGCGGGGTTCGATGGTCTCATCCGGCGGCCTGCGGCGGCGCGGGAAGAGCACGGCGGTGGAGGGGTCCCGCCGGACCAGTGCCCAGGCGGCGACCAGGCAGGCCAGCGCGGCGACGACGCGCACCAGCCCCAGCGGCAGCCACTGCGCCACGGAGATCTGGTCCACCACGCCGACCCCGCACAGCGCGAGGACGAGGGCGGTCAGGACCCACCCCAGCCAGCGCGGGTGGTCGACGACGCCCGGAAGTGGACGCGGGGCGCAGGCCAGCAGCGGCAGGAACCAGAGCAGGTACCAGGGCTGGATGATCGGCGCCGTCACGATCGCGACGACCAGCACCGCCGCCGAGGCGAACAGCGGCTCCCGCGGGCTGCGTCGCAGCGCCATCCAGGCCGTGAACGCGAGGGCGGCGCACGTCATGGCGGAGTAGAACCAGCCCGCGGCCTGACGCGCCGGGACGTCCGAGACCAGGTCCACGGCCCAGCCGAGGCCCAGCCCCAGCAGGCCGACCGGGGCGTAGGGGAAGGCGGCGTCGCCGCTGGTGGTCATGGCCCGCACCCAGCCGAACCAGAGGCCGGTGCCGGCGCCGAGCACGGTGAGCACCGCGGCGGCGATCACGGCGGCCGTGATCCACGGGCCGATCCGCTCCACGCGGCCGAGCCGGCGGGCCCCGACGCGGAACCGGCTCCACCCCCCGGGCAGGAGCATGGCGAGGAACGGCAGGGTGAGCGCCGTGAGCGGCTTGATGGCCACGGACAGGGCCACCAGCACCAGCCCGGCCAACGCGACGACGCGGCGCCGCCCCACGCGGACGAGCAGGGCCGCCCCGGCGAGCAGGAGGCCGGTCATCAGCGCGTCGTTGTGGGCGCCGGCCACCATGTAGAGGAGGAACAGCGGGTTGGCCACCGAGACCCACACGGCCCAGGCGGGCTCGCGGCCCGCCGCGGCGGCGAGCCGGGGGACGGCCCAGAGGCAGAGCGCCAGTCCGGCCAGCGCCAGCAGGCGGAACGCGGCGACGGACAGCTCCACCTGTCCCCCGGTGAGCCGCCAGATCCCCTCGGCGGAGAGCAGGAACAGCGGCCCGTACGGGGAGGGCGACTCGGCCCAGATCGAGTCCGCGCCGTGCATGAACCAGCCCGGCAGGCGGGAGATCCCGTCCTCGTACGGGTCCAGGCCGAGGGCCACCAGGCGCCCCTGCTGGAGGTAGGAGAAGACGTCGCGGGAGAAGATCGGCAACGCCGCCAGCAGGGGCAGCGACCAGAACAGGGCGGCGCGCGCGGCCAGGTGTCCGTCAGCGGTCCAGCGGCCCTGCAGGGACCGGCCCAGACGGAGCCAGGCGCGCACCAGGGCGAACACGCCGACGGCCAGGAGCACGGCGCACAGCAGCACGCCCGCCAGGCCCGTACGCAGGGGCACCAGGAGAGTGGAGCCGGAGAACACCGACAACGGCGTCATCGGCTGCCAGCCCACGCCCCAGGAGGCGACCATCACCGCCAGGGCGGCCCAGAGCCCCTCGCGGACGGCGGCGGCGGGCTCGGGCGCCGCGGCGGGACCGTTCAGGGCCCGGGATCCCCGCCCGGAGGGGCCGCCGTCGTCCCGGCGCGCGCCGTCCACCGCCAGGGTCACCGCGCGCCCCGGGCGGCCGCGTCCTCGGACCCGGACTCTCCCAGGCGCTCGACGGGATGCGGACGGGTGTGCGGGGCGGCAGCGCCGCCGGTGGGGCGGCGCCGCAGGCGACGCACCCCCTCGCGCAGGGCGGGGCGGACGTGCCAGTGGTCCTTGATGAACCGGCTGGTCTTGCGGTCGACGGCGAGGATCCAGACAAGGCTGACCCCGGAGACCAGGAGGGACGCCGCGCGCACCTCCTCCGCGATGTCCAGGAACTGCCAGGTGAACAGCTGGTCCATGGCCCCGAACGCGAGGAAGTAGCCGACCGTGAACACGACCCACTTGATCTGCCAGTTGTCCCGGAGGCCGATCACCGCGAAGAAGGGCAGGAGCCAGAGCAGGTACCAGGGCTGCACGATGGGCGAGAGCACCACCAGCGTCGTGAACGCCCAGGTCATGCGGGTGAACACGCGGTCCTGCCGGCCTAGGAACATCAGGGCGAGCACGATCAGCACGGACAGGAGGCGGCACACCGACTTGTAGAAGCCCTCGATGGCCTGCAGGTCCGGGCCCAGCTGGAGCACCTCCATGAGCACGCGCGTGGCGATGGACATCATGCCCACGGGGGCCCACGGCGAGGTGCCCGATCCGGTGCCGGCCATGACCTCCAGCCAGCCGAATCCGAAGCCGTTGAGCCGGCCCACCAGCACCATCAGCGCCAGGGAGAGGCCGCCGGTCACCGCCCAGTACACGAACTTCCGCGACCAGCCGGCGCGCGGGCCGGCCCAGAGCAGCCCGATGAAGGGCAGCAGCACCAGGGTGATGGGCTTGACGCCGAGGGATGCCGTGACCAGGACGACGGCGGCCACCCCCCAGCCCACGTGCGACGCGGTGGACTGCCCGCCGCGAGGATGCCCGGCGCGCAGCGCGCACCACGTGCCGGCCAGGGCCAGGCCGACCATGAGGGCGTCGTTGTGGCCCGAGGCCACGAAGGAGACCGTGAACAGCGGGTTCGCGGCGCTGACCCACTGCGCCCAGGCCCCGTTCACGGACAGGCGCCGGGCCAGCAGGGGCACGAACACCATGGTCAGCACGACGCCGACCACCGCCACCAGCCGGAAGAGGAAGATCGCGAGGTCCGGGTTCATGTCCCCGGAGATGCGGACCACGACCTCCTCGATCCAGAGGAACACCGGCCCGTAGGGGGTCTCCGAGCCGGCCCAGGTGGCGTCGGCGCCGAGCTGGAACCAGTTGTTCAGGGAGGAGATCGCGTCGGTGTACGGGTCCTGCCCGTTGACCATGAGCCGCCCCTGGCCCACGTAGGCGAAGATGTCCCGGCTGAAGATCGGCAGTGCGAACACCATCGGCAGGCACCACAGGGCCGTGGCGACGTTCACCGTCCGTAGGGCGCCGGGCCCGAACGGCCGCACGGTCTGCCCCAGGCGCAGCCACGCCCAGAACATCACCCAGCAGCCGAGGGTGAGCAGCACGGTGCCCGTCATCACGCCGCTCTCCTGGGTGCGCCACGGGATCAGCCACTGCCAGCGGTTGATCGGCGACGCCGAGGCCAGCCATCCGACGCTGAAGGAGCCGGCGACCAGCATCAGCGAGCCCAGCAGGCCCACGAGGATGGGCCACAGGGGGCGGCCCGCGACCTGGGGATCGGCCCGCAGGCCTCCGACTCCGATGTACTCGGGACGGAATGCGGTGGATCCGGAGGGCCCGGCGGCCGGCACGCCCATGCGGCGGCTCCTTCCCTGCACACGTCGACGGCGTCCCGGGTCCTGACGGGCGGGACCGGGGTTCAGGGGAATCTACCACCGTCCGCCCCGCGAGTAGCCTGGCCCCATGAGCGAGACGAGCACCCCCGCGCCCGAAAGCGCCCCCCTGGTCTGGATCGACTGCGAGATGACGGGCCTGGACCCTGACGTCGACGTGCTGGTGGAGGTGGCGGTCCTCATCACGGACTCGGAGCTGAACGTCCTCGACGAGGGCCTGGACCTCGTGATCCGCCCCTCCGAGGCGGCCCTCGAGCAGATGGACCCGTTCGTCCGGGACATGCACACCACCTCCGGCCTGCTGTCGGAGCTGTCGGAGGGCCTCGAGCTCGACGACGCCGCCGCGCGCGTCCTCGAGTACATCGCCGCCCGTGTGCCCGCCGGCAAGGCCTTGCTGGCGGGCAACTCGGTGGGCCAGGACAAGCGCTTCCTGCAGAGGTACATGCCGGACGTCGTCGGGCACCTGCACTACCGGATCGTGGACGTGTCCACGGTCAAGGAGCTCGCCCGCCGCTGGTATCCCCGCGCGTACTTCCAGGCGCCGGAGAAGACCGGCGGCCACCGCGCCCTCGGGGACATCAAGGACTCCATCACCGAGCTGCGCTACTACCGGGCCGCCGTCATGGCCCCCGCCCCCGGGCCCACCACGGAGGAGGCCTGCGCCATTTCACAGGTGGTGTCCGGGGCGCAGGCCTGAGCCGCCACCCCGGCCTCGCTGCCCCGATTCGGCGCTGCGCGGGATCTCGTGTACTGTAGACCCCGCTGCGCCGCGCGGATCCGTCCGCGTGAAGCAGGCATGGTGGGCGTAGCTCAGTCGGCAGAGCGTCTGGTTGTGGTCCAGAAGGTCGCGGGTTCAATCCCCGTCGCTCACCCCAAATGGGTCAGGTTTGAACTTTGGACCAAGGGACCGCCCTTGGTCGAAGTTCGGGCCTGGCCCAACTTACTTGCCTCGGCGGCCCATGTGAGCGCGTCGGCCTGAAGCCCTTCGATGCTCAGCCCGTCGTACGGCGTCTGATAGCCGACCCGAACGTCGTTGTCCTCGTCAACATAGATCGCCTGGGGCTGCTGCACGGATTGGTGACATCTGATCTGTGGTGCCGAGAGGTTCCGCTGGAAGGATGTGCACTGTGCCGAAGCCGTATCCCAAGGAGTTCCGCGATGACGTGGTCCGTGGCGCGAGGAACCGTGAGCCGGGCGTTCATCTGAAGCAGATCGCTGCCGATTTCGGCATCAGCGAGTCCTGTCTGACGGGCTGGATGAAGAGGGCCGACGTCGAGGGCGGCGACATGCCCGGCCTGAGCGACGTCGACCTTGCCGAGAACCGTGAGCTTCGCAAGCGGGTCAAGCTGCTCGAGCAGGAGAACGAGGTCCTCCGTCGCGCCGCGGCCTACCTATCCCAGGCGAACATTCCGGGAAAATGATCTACCCGCTCGTCCGCGAGCTGGCTGTCGACGGGATCCCCGTGACGGTGACGTGCCGGGTGCTCAAGATCGCTCGCCAGCCCTACTACCGGTGGCTGGCTCAACCGGTCACCGACGCCGAGCTGGTCGAGGCCTATCGCGCCAACGCGTTGTTCGACGCACACAAGGACGACCCGGAGTTCGGCTACCGGTTCCTCGTCGAAGCGAAGGAGGCCGGCGAGGTGATGGCCGAGCGGACCGCCTGGCGGATCTGCTCACAGCAGGGCTGGTGGTCTGCGTTCGGGAAGCCCAAGCGCGGGAAGGCGAAGAAGCCCGGCCCGCCGGTCCACGACGACCTGTGCGCGGTGGTCGACAAGCACGGCGTGATCCGACACGAGTTCAAGGCCGACGCCCCGAACGAGTTGTGGCTGTCCGACATCACGGAGCACAGGACGGCTGAGGGGAAGCTCTACGTCTGTGCGATCAAGGACGTCTTCTCCAACCGGATCGTGGGCTACTCGATCGACTCGCGGATGAACTCATGGCTCGCGGTCGCCGCGCTCAACAACGCCGTGGCCAGGCGCGGCGATGTGGCCGGCTGCATCGTGCACACGGACAGAGGGTCGCAATTTCGGAGCCGAAAGTTCGTGGCCGCGCTCAACCGTCATTCGATGGTCGCCTCGATAGGCAGAGTCGGTGCCGCGGGCGACAACGCGGCCATGGAGAGCTTCTTCTCCCTGCTCCAGAAGAACGTCCTCGATCGCCGTTCCTGGGCCACCCGCGAGGAGCTGCGGATCGCGATCGTGACCTGGATCGAGCGCACCTACCACCGGCGTCGTCGACAGGCCGGTCTCGGCCGATTGACCCCCATCGAATACGAGACCATCATGACCACGCCAGCCACTCAGGCTGCGTGACCCAACCTGTCACCTGATCGTGCAGCAGTCCCGCTTTTGATATGGGTAGACTTGAGAGAAGCGCTCGAGGTGGCAGTATTTACTATGCGGGCACAGGAATAATGCTCAGTTTGGTGTATTTGCTAGCTGCTGTGGGACTGTGCTGGTTTGCCTTCTGGTTTGGAGTCACGTCCTTAAGTATTCCGCACGTCTCTCTTACCGAACCGTCTCACGTTGGCTTTCTTCAACTTGATCCGAGGAGTACAACTTGGGGGATCATCACGGGCGCGTTGTGCGTGCTAATAATGGTCATTATCGAAGGGCGTAAGAGCGAATTTGCTCAGCTGCGGACCTTAATAGCTGTCTTTGTTGCCGCATGGGGTATTCTAGGGCGCCTATTTGTGATTGCATTAGAGTTTGCCTCGTCCGGCCAGAAATGCGGTAATCCTGGGTGCTGGCCTGAACCTGTGCAGAGTTTCATGCTTCTCACTCCGCTGTTCTGCGGATTGATAGGGTATAAATTAACTGCCTCCCAGAGAATTAAGCTGCCGCCCGTTTTCCTCTACCTTCTACCTGTCGTTGCATTCGGCCTTGCCTATGGGTTGATCAAGTTGGTATTTCATTTTGTTTACTGAGTTCGAGAAGAGGGATCCTAGTATGGTCAGAGTTAACCGTCGTACTGTGCTTTTCTCATCGCTTGCCATGGATGCATGTGTTCTTGTTTCCGATCCCGCAGGTGCTAGGGCATGTCTGACAATCGTTTTGACCACGCGAGCACAGCGTTCAGCACCACGGCGGTCCGGTAGACGATCGCGTACTTGTCGTACCGGGTCGCCAGGCCCCGCCATTGCTTCAGGTGCGCGTACTGGCGCTCGATGACATTGCGGCCCTTGTAAGCCTGCGAGTCCAGGCCAACGGGACGGCCACCGGCCGAGCCGCGGCGCCTGCGGTGGCCCTGCTGGTCGGTCGGCTCGGGGATGACCGCCTTGATGCGGCGGGCACGCAGGTGGGTGCGGATCGCCCGGGAGGAGTAGGCCTTGTCGCCCAGCAGGGCCGCGGGGCGGGTCCGGGGCCGTCCTACCGGCCGTGCCACGCGCCGGAGATCACGGCACCCCACACGCCGAACGCCGCCGCCCGGTGCCGGCCGCGGAACACGGCGTTCACGGTGGAGAGCGTGGAGGGCATGATGAACGCCGCGCCCACGGCCTGGACGGCCCGTGCCCCGATCAGCATGCCTCCGCTGGAGGCGGCCGCCGCGAGCACGCTGCCGCCGACGAACACCACGAGCCCGGCGAGGAAGAGCCGCTTGCGACCCCATCGGTCCGCGAGATTGCCGGTGGAGAGCAGCAGCGCGGCCAGCAGCACGGCGTAGAGGCTGTTCACCCACTGCGCGTCGTTGAGGTCCAGGTGCAGGTCGGCGATGATGGCGGGCAGGGCCGCCCGGCGGCCGGTTCCGTCGCTCAGCTTCGCAGGGACGCCGCCGTCGGGCATCAACCGTTCGACGGACTCCTGCTCCGCTGCCGGGCGTAGAGTCGGCCGGGAGGGCGTCGACCCGGCGCCGCACCCCCGCCGACGAGGAGGCCTGCCCGTGTCCGTCGTGAAGATCAACGCCATCAGCGTCCCTGAGGGCGCCGGCCCGGAACTCGAGAAGCGGTTCGCCGTCCGCAAGCACGCGGTGGACCAGGAGCCGGGCTTCGAGGGCTTCCAGCTGCTCCGGCCCACCGCGGGCGAGGACCGCTACTTCGTGGTCACGACGTGGGCGTCGGAGGAGGACTTCCAGCGCTGGCGGGACGGGCGCATGCCCGCCGCCCACGCCGACGAGCAGGGCGGCCGCCCGACGCCGGTCGCCACGGGCGCCGACCTGCTCGAGTTGGAGGTCGTGGACCTGGGCTGAGCGCCGTCGTCGTGATGTCCCCGGCGGTAGGCTGGGGGTTCGTCCCTCCCCTCCACGCAGGCCCGTCCGGGCCGGGAAGCGCAGCGCCATGCCCTCCATCCGTCCCATCACCGTCTACGGCGAGCCCGTCCTGCACACGCGGGCCGCGGAGGTCGAGGTGATCGACGACTCGATCCGCGAGCTCGTCGAGGACATGTACGTCACGCAGGACGTGGCCAACGGGGTGGGGCTGGCCGCTCCGCAGGTGGGCGTGGGCCTGCGCGTGTTCACGTGGACGTTCCAGGACACCGGCGACGCCCCGAACCTCGGGCACGTGATCAACCCCGTCCTCACCATGCTCTCCAAGCCGTCCACGGAGGAGCCGGACCGTCACGAGGACACCGAGGGCTGCCTGTCCGTGCCCGGCCACGGCTTTCCTCTGAAGCGCTCCGCGCACGTCCGGATGACCGGCCAGCGCATGGACGGCTCGACGGTGGACATCGAGGCCACGGGCTGGTTCGCGCGGATCCTCCAGCACGAGTACGACCACCTCAACGGCACCCTCTACGTGAACCGCCTCGAGGGGAAGTGGGCCCGCCGCTGGAAGCGCGCCCAGCGCGCCGAGCGGCTGAACGTGCCCGGGGTGACCTGGCTGCCGGGCACCGACCCGGACCCCTTCGGCCACGACGTGGACGTCGACGAGGACGCCCCGGCCCACGAGCATCACGACCACGACCACGAGGGTCACGACCATGCCCAGGAGGCCCGGTGAGCGGCGTCGCCCTCTCCGCCGCCGGCCGGCAGGCCGCGGACGTGCCGGGCCTCGAGCGCGCCGCGACCCTGTTCCGCTCCGTGCCGGACTTCCCCACCGACGGCGTGGTGTTCCAGGACATCACCCCGGTCCTCGCGGACCCGGCCGCCCTGCGCGCCGTCGTGGAGGCGATGATCGCCCCGTTCGAGGGGGCCTACGACGCCGTCGCGGGCCTCGACGCGCGCGGCTTCCTGCTGGCCGGGTTCGCCGCGGCGCTCACCGGCACCGGCGTGATCCCGCTGCGCAAGGCCGGCAAGCTGCCGGTCTCCGTGGCCCACGTGGACTATGCCCTGGAGTACGGGGCCGCCTCCCTCGAGGCACCCCCGGAGCTCGCCGTGCCCGGGGTGCGCGTGCTCATCCTCGACGACGTCCTCGCCACCGGCGGCACCCTGGCCGCGGCGCGCGACCTCGCCGAACGGTGCGGCGCCGAGGTGGCCGGCTCCGCCGTCGTGCTGGAGGTGGAGGGCCTGGGCGGCCGCGAACGCTGCCCTGACGCCCTGACCCTGTTCTCTGCCTGAGCTCGCCGCGTGCCGCCCGTCACGCCGCTCCCCCACGACGACGGAGCCCCGCCTCACAGCGTGAGGCGGGGCTCCGCGCTCCCGTGCGGCGCGCCGCGGCGGGCGGGTCAGGCCTTCGGGAAGGACGGCACCTGCTGGCCGGCCATCTTCTCGACGACGCGGACCACCTGGTGCGAGTAGCCGTACTCGTTGTCGTACCAGACGTAGAGGATGGCGTTCTTGCCCTCGTTGTTCACGATGGTGGCGAGGCCGTCCACGACGCCGGCGCGGTCGGAGCCGACGAAGTCGGTGGAGACGACCTCCGGGGAGTCCACATAGCCGATCTGGCCGCGCAAGTCGCCGGTGAGGGACTCCTGCTTCAGGCGGGCGTTGATCTCCTCGACGGAGGTGGGCTTCTCCAGGGCGATGTTGATGATCGCCATGGACACGTCCGGGGTGGGCACGCGGATCGCGTTGCCGGAGAGCTTGCCCTTGAGCTCGGGCAGGGCCTTGGCCACGGCCTTGGCGGCGCCGGTCTCGGTGATGACCATGTTCATGCCGGCGGCGCGGCCGCGGCGGGCGCCCTTGTGGAAGTTGTCCACGAGGTTCTGGTCGTTGGTGTAGGCGTGCACGGTCTCCACGTGGCCGTGCTGCACGCCGTACTCGTCCTGGATGACCTTGAGCACCGGGGTGATGCCGTTGGTGGTGCAGGAGGCGGCGGAGACGATGGTGTCCTCGTCGAGGATGTCGTCCGAGTTCACGCCGAACACGATGTTCTTCATGTCGCCCTTGCCCGGGGCGGTGAGTAGGACCTTCGTGGCGCCCTTCGCCTGCAGGTGCTGAGACAGGCCCTCGACGTCGCGCCAGCGGCCGGTGTTGTCGACGACCAGCGCGTCCTTGATGCCGTAGGAGGTGTAGTCCACCGTGGTCGGGTCGTTCGAGTAGATGACCTGGATCTCGGTGCCGTTGGCGGTGATCACGTTGCGGTCCTCGTCGACCACGATCGTCCCGTCGAACGGGCCGTGGATCGAGTCGCGGCGCAGCAGGGAGGCGCGCTTGATCAGGTCGTCCTCGGAGTTCTTGCGCACGACGACGGCGCGCAGACGCAGCTTGGAGCCGCCGCCCGCGTGGTCCAGGAGGATGCGAGCCAGCAGGCGGCCGATGCGGCCGAAGCCGTACAGCACGACGTCCTGGGTCTCGCCCAGGCCCTCACCCGACTTGCCCGTGACCTCCGCGAGCTCGGCGTCGAGGAAGGCCTGCACGTCCTGGCCGGAGGCCTGCTGCTTGGCGGCCAGCTCGGCGAGGTCGATGTTCGCGGCGCCCAGGTCCATCCCGGCCATGGCCTCGACCAGGGGGTAGGTGGCCTCGACGCTCAGCGGGGCCTCCTGCACGCGGCGGGCGTAGCGGTGGGCCTTGATGATGTCGATCACGCCGCGGTTCACGAGGGAGCGCCCGTAGATCGAGGTGACCACGTTGTGCTCGCGGTACAGGGTGCCCAGCAGGGGGACCATCTTCTCCGCGAGCTTCTGCTGCGTGTTCCACTCGGGGGTCTGGGTCGAGGCGGTGTCTGCCACGGGAGTCCTTCCTAGAAGACTGTGGGGCCCGTCCGGGGATGGCCCGTCCGGGACCACGTCGTCGCCGGACCCCGCCATTCTATGCCGGGGGCGGAAGCCGGGCGCCAGCGAGACGCCGCGCCCCGGGCGAGTAGACTGGTGCGCCGGGACGGATCGGCGGACGGCCGCGTGCCCCTGCGGGGGTGCGAGGAAAGTCCGGGCACCGCAGAGCAGGATGGTGGACAACATCCACCCGGGGAGACCCGCGGGCCAGTGCCACAGAGAGAAGACCGCCTCCGCGCCGTGTGCGCGGCGGTAAGGGTGAAAGGGTGGTGTAAGAGACCACCAGCGGCCCCGGTGACGGGGCCGGCTCGGTAAACCCCATCCGGTGCAAGGCCGAACAGGACGCGTCACGAGGGCTGCTCGCCCCAGCGTCCGGGTTGGCCGCTCGAGCCCGTCAGCAATGGCGGACCCAGATGGATGGCCGTCACCTCGCGCGGGGCAACGCGCGCGAGGTACAGAACCCGGCTTACAGCCGGTCCGTCCCCCCGCCCGCCCTCCTCAGAGGTCGTCGTCCTCCACGCGCTGGAAGTCCAGGATGTAGACGTGCTCCGCCTCCGTGCGGGAGACCAGGCGGTACCCGTGCGACTCGCCGATCCGCACGAGCTGGGCCAGCGTGGGACGACGGCGGTCGCGGGGCCACTCCAGTCGGGCCCGCGGCGCGCCGGTGAAGGTCCGCTCCCGCAGCCGCCGTTCCAGGTCCGAGTCCTCACGGGCGCCCCCGCTGGAGCGCACGCCCAACCAGAACGCCGCCGCGATCACCAGAAGCACCACGGGGAAGACCCACCCCATGACGGGAATCGTCTGCATCGGCGTGCTCCTTCGACGGGTCGGCGTCGGCCCGCACGGGCCGGTTCCGCGAGCGCGGACCCCACCACTGTGCCAGGTCGGCCGCCCGCGCGTCGCGGCTGGCTACCCTGGTGCGGTGCTGATCCTGCTGCCGCCCTCCGAGGGCAAGACCGGGCCGCGCTCCGGCCGCCCGCTCGACCTGTCCTCCTTGACCCTGGCCGACGACGACGCCGTCACGGCCGCGCGCGCCGAGCTCCTCCCGCGGCTGGCGGAGGCCTCGGCCCGGCCGGACGCCCTCGACATCCTGGGCGTGGGCGCCTCCCTGGCGGACGAGGTGGCCGCCAACACGCGGCTGGCGACGGCCCCCTCGGCGCCGGCCCGGAAGGTGTACACCGGGGTGCTGTTCGAGGCCCTGGACCTGGCGTCCCTCTCCCCCGCCGCCAAGCGGCGCGCGGCCTCCGACGTGCTCGTCTTCTCCGCCCTGTTCGGAGCCACGACCCCCGGCGACCGCATCCCCGCGTACCGGCTGCCCGTCGGAGCCCGGCTGCCGGGCATGCCCGGGCTGGCCGCCTGGTGGCGGCCCCGGCTGGCTGCGGCGCTGGACGGGTACGCGGAGGCCCGCGGCGGGGTCGTGGTGGACTGCCGCTCCGGCGGCTACGCGGCCCAGTGGAAGGCGCCGGCCGAGCGCTCCCTCGCGGTGGACGTGTTCCAGCTGCGCGCCGGGCGACGCACGGTGGTGTCCCACTTCGCCAAGCACACCCGCGGCCTCGTCGCCCGGGCCCTTCTGGAGGCCGGATCCCGGGCCGCGGGCACCCCGGCCACGGCCGCCGACGCCGTCGCGCGCGCCGGCGACGGAGGCGTCCCCGGGCAGCGGTGGGAGGTGGAGCTGGTGCCGCCCACGGGGCGGAAGGCCGGCAGCCTCCAGGTGATCCTGCCCGAGGAGTGAGCGGGGAACCCCTCAGGCCGGGTCGGCCACGAGCTCGACCTCGAACCCGTCCGCGGTCTCCAGGTAGGCGGCGTAGTGGTCGCGCCCGCCGGCGAAGGGGTGCCGGTCCTCGAACAGCAGGGTGAACCCGTGGTCGGCGGCCTGGGCCGCGATCCGGTCCACGTCCGCGCGGGTGCCGGCCCGGAAGGCGAGATGGTTCAGGCCGGGGCGGAGCCGGTCGTGCCCGCCCGGGGTGACGTCGCGCCCGGACTCCAGGACCAGGTAGTCCCCGGCGCCCCGGTACACCCGACCCTCGGCCCAGGCGTCACCCGGGGCGTAGCCGACCTGCTCGAACAGCCAGCCCAGGCTCTCCACGGCGGCGTCCAGGTCCGCGACCCAGATCTCGACGTGGTGCAGGCGGCCGACCGGGCGGGGGCGCGGACGCTCCTCCGGCACGGGCGGCTCCTCGAGGGGCTCCCTGTCCGGCTCGGCGGCGGGGGCGCCGGCCGACGTCGGCGCGGAGGGCGCCGTGACCGGCACCTTCGAGGCGCCGGCGTCCCACCGGCCGCCGCGGGCGCCGGCGTCCATGGCCTCATTGGAGAGCTGGTCCGCGTCCTTGTTCTGCGCGCGCGGGATCCACTCGTACGTGACCCGCGAGGGCGGCAGCACGGCGCGCGCCTGCTGGGCGAGCCGACGCATGTCCTCGTGCTTGATCTTCCACCGGCCGGACATCTGCTCGACGACGAGCTTCGAGTCCATCTTCACGTGCACCCGGGCGTCGGGATCGAGGGTCTTGGCCATCTCGAGCCCGGCGATGAGCCCGGAGTACTCGGCCACGTTGTTGGAGGCCTTGCCCAGCGGGGCGGCATCCGTCATCAGGACGTCGCCCGTGGCCGGGTCACGCACGAGGGCGCCGTAGCCGGCCACGCCGGGGTTGCCGCGCGAGCCGCCGTCCGCCTCGACCTGCAGGGTGCGTTCCGCCATGCCGTCCTCCCGGGGCGCCGTGGCGCCGGGTCCGTCCCGACGCGCGGTGCCCCACTCTAGTCAGGCGCGGATGATCAGGATCCCGGTCTCCGGGTCCACGGCGACCTCGTCGGCGGGCGTCGCCAGGACGGCGTCCAGGTCCGCGGGCGAGAGCTCGGTGCCGGCGCCGGTGCGGCGGCCCTCGAGGCGCGTGGCCCCGATGCCGGCGTTCGCCGCCCGAGCCTCCTCGTAGCGGGCCAGGAGGTCGGCGGGCAGGCGCCCGGCCAGTCCGGCGCGGAGCGCGGCGAGCTCCCGGCCCTCCTCGGTGACGCGGCGCCCCTCGGCCCGGACCTCGTCGGCGCGTGCGGCCACCGCCGCCCTGGCCTCGTCGACGGCGGCGCGGGCCCGGGCGAGGGCCTCCTCGGCCTCGTCTGCGGCCTCCATCGCGGCCAGGGCGGCGCCCTCGTGCTCCGCCAGCAGGGACTCCAGCCCCTCGAGCTCGTGCTGGAGGGCGGTCAGTTCCTTGGAGCCGCCGTCGCCGGCGTCGAGATGGGCCCGCGTGCGGTCTCGGCGGGCGCGGGTGGTGGTGGCGCGCTCGGAGGCCTGCGCGGCCGCGGCGTCGGTCTCGCGCCCGTGGGCCTCCTGCTCCGCCGCGGCCTCCTCCGCCGCGGCGACGGCCTTCTGGAGGTCGGCGAGCGCGGCGTCGGCGCGCAGCTGGGCCAGGCGCGTCTTGGCGCGGCCGATGCCCAGGTCGAGCTGCTGCAGCTCCAGCAGGCGGGCCTGCTCGGCGGCGGGTGCGGTGACGCGGTTCATGACGTGGTCCTCTCTCCGAGGCTGGACGGGAGGTGGAGGTCCCAGGGGTCGGTGACGAGCTCGGAGACGGTCATCCGCGCGCGGTGGCCGCCGCGGGCGAGCTCCTCCGCGAGGGCGGCGGCGCCGTCGGCGAGCCACAGCCACTCGCCGGCGAAGTGGGCGGTGTCCACGAGGGCCGGGCGGCCCCCGGCGTGCCGCGCGGCCTCCCGGGCCTCGGAGGCGGGGTGGTGGCGGAGGTCCGAGGTGACGTAGACGTCCGCGTCGGCGGCGCGGACGGCGTCGAACAGGCTGTCTCCCGCGCCGCCGCAGACGGCCACGCGGCGCACGGGCAGGTCGGCGTCCCCGGCCACCCGCACACCGCCGGCCGTCGCGGGCAGGAGGGCGGCCACGGTGCGGGCGAACTCGACCAGGGGCACGGGGGCGGGGAGCTCGCCCACCCGGCCGATCCCCTCGGCCCCGGAGCCCCCCGCCGAGGGCTGCAGCGGGGACACGTCCGTCAGTCCCAGGCGCCGGGCGATCGCGTCGGACACGCCGCCCACGGCGGAGTCGGCGTTCGTGTGCGCGGCCACCAGGGCGATGCCGTGCTCGATCAGGGTGTGCACGACCTCCCCCTTGAAGGCGCCGCCGTGTCCGACGGCGGCCACGGAAGTGGTGCCGCGCAGCATCAGCGGGTGGTGGGTGACCACGAGGTCCGCCCCGATCCGGACGGCCTCGTCGACCACGGCCTGCACCGGGTCCACGGCCCACAGGACGTGCCGGACGGGCCACCCGGCGCGGCCGACCACAGGACCGACGGCGTCCCAGGACTCGGCGAGGCGGGCCGGCCAGAGGCGCTCCACGGCGGCGAGGACGTCCGACAGTCGGGGGACGTCCGAGGCGACGGCGTCGGTGGCGACGGCGCGGCCGCACGCGCCCTCGCCCGCGCCCTGGAGGGGATGGTCCGGGACGGTCATGGGAACATCATGCCCCGGCGGGTGCCCGGCGCACAGCTGTGCGAGCCCGGGCGACGCGCCGCGGGCCGGCCCGGCGGGAATGGAACGGCGCCGCGTGTTGCTGAGCCCGGCATGAGCGAGACCCCGGAGACCCCCTCAACCCCCGCCGCCCACGCGCCGCAGGTGCGCGAGCTGACCCTGGCGGGCGGCTGCTTCTGGTGCCTGGACGCCGTCTACCGGCGCGTGCGCGGTGTGCTCGCGGTGGAGTCCGGCTACACCGGCGGCCACACCCCGGACCCGGACTACGAGGCCGTGTGCACCGGCCAAACCGGCCACGCCGAGGCCGTCCGCGTGCGCTTCGACGAGGCGCAGGTCCCCGCGGAGGTCATCATGGACCTGTTCTTCACCGGCCACGACCCGACCTCGCTGAACCGGCAGGGCGCCGACGTCGGCACGCAGTACCGCTCCGCGGTGTTCGCCCACGACGAGGCCGAGGCGGACTTCTTCCGCTCCCAGCTCGCGCGTGCCCAGGAGCTCTACGAGGCGCCGATCGTCACCACCATCGAGCCGGCGGCCGCGTGGCACCCCGCCGAGTGGTACCACCAGGACTTCTACGCGAGCCGGCCGGGCAACGGCTACTGCCGCGTGGTGATCGACCCCAAGCTCGCCGCGGTCCGCCGGCGCCACGCCGCGTGGCTCACGGACGGCGCCTGAACGGCGCCCCGCGCTACCCTGACAGACGACCCGTCCCCACCCCGAATCCCCCAGGAGGCCTCCCATGGCGAAGATCCTCGACAACATCACCCAGGCCGTCGGCGGCACCCCCCTGGTGCGCCTGAACTCCCTGACCGAGGGCCTGCCCGGCGACGTCGCCGTGAAGGTCGAGTTCTACAACCCGGCGAACTCCGTGAAGGACCGCATCGGCGTCGCCATCGTGGACGCCGCGGAGAAGTCGGGGCAGCTCACCCCCGGCGGCACCATCGTGGAGGGCACCTCCGGCAACACCGGCATCGCCCTGGCCATGGTCGGCGCCGCCCGCGGCTACAAGGTGATCCTCACCATGCCGGAGACCATGTCCGCCGAGCGTCGCGTGATGCTCCGCGCCTTCGGCGCCGAGATCGTGCTGACCCCGGGCGCGGACGGCATGCGCGGCGCCGTCGAGCGGGCCCAGCAGATCGTCAGGGACACCCCCAACTCCATCTGGGCCCAGCAGTTCGCCAACGAGGCCAACGTGCGGGCCCACTACACGACGACGGGCCCGGAGATCTGGGACGCGACCGGCGGCGCCGTGGACACGTTCATCGCGGGCGTGGGCACCGGCGGCACCATCACCGGCGCCGGCCGCTACCTGCGCGAGCAGAAGCCGGACGTCAAGCTGATCGCCGTGGAGCCGTCGGACTCCCCGATCCTCTCCGGCGGCCAGGCGGGCCCCCACAAGATCCAGGGCATCGGTGCCAACTTCGTCCCCGAGATCCTGGACACCGAGCTCTACGACGAGGTCTACGCGGCCACCTTCGAGGAGTCCATCGCCACCTCCCGCGCGCTCGGCGCCCGCGAGGGCATCCTCGGCGGCATCTCCACCGGCGCGATCGTCTCCGCCGCCCTGAAGGAGGCCGCGAAGCCCGAGTCCGAGGGCAAGCTGATCGTCGCCGTCGTCTGCGACTTCGGCGAGCGCTACATCTCCACCGCCCTCTTCGAGGACGTCCGCGGCTGAGCCGTCCCCGACCGAAAGGCACCCCCGCCGTGGGCATCCGCTCCCGCATCAAGGAAGACATCGCCACCGTGCGCAGCCATGACCCCGCCGCGCGCGGCGACCTGGAGGTCGTGCTGGCCTACTCGGGCCTGCACGCCGTGTGGTCGCACCGGGTCGCCCACCGCATGTGGCAGGTCGGCCGGCTGAAAACGCCGGCCCGGCTGCTCTCGCAGGCGGCGCGCGCGCTGACCGGCATCGAGATCCACCCGGGTGCGACGATCGGCCGCCGGCTCTTCATCGACCACGGCATGGGCGTCGTGATCGGCGAGACCGCGGAGATCGGGGACGACGTCATGCTGTACCACGGCGTGACCCTCGGCGGGCGGTCCCTGGAGAAGGTCAAGCGCCACCCCACGCTGCGCGACGGGGTGGTGGTCGGTGCGGGGGCCAAGATCCTCGGCCCCGTGGAGATCGGCGAGGGCACCTCGGTGGGGGCGAACGCCGTCGTCGTCAAGGACACCCCGCCCGACTCGATCGCCACCGGCATCCCGGCCTCCGTGCGCCTGCGCACCTCCCCGGCGGAGAAGAAGCCCCTGGTGGACCCCGCCGAGTACGTGGACCCCGCCATGTGGATCTGACGGCGGTCCGCTTCCCGGCGCGACGACGCCCCCGCCCCGCATCGCGCGGGGCGGGGGCGTCGTCGTCGGGGGGACGGGCGAGGTCCGCTCAGCGGGCGGTCTCGTCCGTGGGGTCGCCCTCGGCCGGCTGCGGCATGACCACGGGGGCGCCGTCGCCGTCGACCTCGGTGCGGTCGCCGGACCACAGCGTGTGGAACGAGCCGTCACGGTCCGTGCGGCGGTAGGTGTGCGCCCCGAAGAAGTCGCGCTGACCCTGGATCAGGGCGGCGGGAAGCCGGTCGGCGCGCAGGCCGTCGTAGTAGGCCAGGGCGGAGGAGAACACCGGCACGGGCACCCCGGCGGCGACGGCGGCGCCCACCACGCGGCGCCAGGCCGGCAGCGCCTCGGCCATGGCCTGGGCGAACTCGGGGGCGAACAGCAGGTTCAGGGGCTGACCCTCGGCACGGGTGCCGGGCTCCGGGTGGCGCGACGTGTCCCGTCCGCCGAACGCCTTCATGATCACGTCGAGCAGGTCGGCGCGGATGATGCAGCCGTCGCGCCACAGGGACGCGATGGTGCCCAGGTCCAGGGCCCAGCCGTACTCGATGGCGGCGGCCGAGAGCATGTCCAGGCCCTGCGCGTAGGCCACGAGCTTGGAGGCGAAGAGGGCCTGGCGCACGTCCTCCACGAACGCGTCGCGGTCCTGCGGGGAGACGGCGGGCGCGGACTCGACGCCGGCGGCGAGCACCTCGCGCGCCGTGGCCCGGACCTCGGTCTGGGCGGAGAGGGAGCGGGCGAACACGGACTCGGCGATCGCCGCCACGGGCGAGCCCACGTCCAGTCCGGAGATCGCGGTCCAGCGGCCGGTGCCCTTCTGCCCCGCCTCGTCCACGATCACGTCGACGAGCGGCGCACCGGTGGCGGCGTCCACCTGCTGGAGCACCTCGGCGGTGATCTCGATCAGGTAGGAGGCCAGCTCGGTCTGGTTCCACGCGTCGAACACCTGGGCCTGCTCGGCGGGCTCGATCCCGGCCACGCGGCGCAGCAGGTCGAAGGCCTCGCCGATGACCTGCATGTCCGCGTACTCGATGCCGTTGTGGACCATCTTCACGTAGTGCCCGGCGCCGTCGGTGCCGATCCACGCGCAGCACGGCTCTCCGTCGTACGACGCGGCGATGTCCTCCAGCAGCGGGCCGAGGGCGGCGTACGACTCCTCCGGGCCGCCGGGCATGATGGCCGGCCCGTTGAGGGCGCCCTCCTCGCCGCCGGAGACGCCGACGCCCACGAAGTGCAGGCCCTTCTCGGCGAGGGCGGCCTCGCGGCGGCGGGTGTCCTCGTAGTGCGAGTTGCCGGCGTCGATCACGATGTCGCCCTCGTCCAGCAGCGGGACGAGCTGGTCGATGACGGCGTCCACCGGAGCGCCGGCCTTGACCATGATCAGGACGCGGCGCGGGGAGGCCAGGGAGCCGACGAGCTCCTCCAGGGTCTCCGTCGCCACGAAGGAGCCCTCATGGCCGTGCTCCGCCACGAGGGCGTCGGTCTTCGCACGACTCCGGTTGTGCAGGGCCACGGTGTACCCGTGCCGGGCGAAGTTGCGCGCCAGATTGGCGCCCATCACGGCCAGGCCGGTGACACCGATGTCGGCGGTCCCCCGGACGGTGCTGGTCTCGGTCATCGCGTCTGGTCTCCTTCTCGGAACGGGTCTCGGGACGTCTGCCCCAGCCTACGTCGGGCCTCAGTCGCCGACGGCGTCGCGCCCGCGCTGGACGATCAGCGGGTCCGGGACGCCCACGACGTCATGGTCCTTGCCCTCGTACTCGAACCGGGACAGGAAGTAGCGCATCGCGTTGAGGCGGGCGCGCTTCTTGTCGTTGGACTTGATGGAGATCCACGGGGCGTGGTCGGTGTCCGTGTGGAGGAACATGGCCTCCTTGGCCTCCGTGTACGCCTCCCAGCGGTCGAGGGACTCCAGGTCCATCGGGGAGAGCTTCCACTGGCGCACCGGGTCGATCTGGCGGATCGCGAAGCGGGTGCGCTGCTCGGTCTGGGTCACGGAGAACCAGAACTTGGTGAGGTGGACGCCGTCCTCGACGAGCATCTTCTCGAACACGGGCACCTGGCGCATGAACAGGTCGTACTGGTGGTCCGTGGAGAAGCCCATCACGCGCTCGACGCCGGACCGGTTGTACCAGGAGCGGTCGAACAGCACGATCTCCCCGGCGGTGGGGAAGTGCTGGATGTAGCGCTGGAAGTACCACTGGCCGAGCTCCCGCTCGGTGGGCTTGCTCAGGGCGACGGTGCGGGCGGTGCGCGGGTTCAGATGCTCGGTGAAGCGCTTGATGGTGCCGCCCTTGCCGGCGGCGTCGCGGCCCTCGAAGACGATGATGTGGCGCTGGCCGGTGTCCTCGCCCCAGTACTGCAGCTTCAGCAGCTCGATCTGGAGGCGGTACTTCTCGATCTCGTACTCCTCGCGGGAGAGACGCTCCTCGTAGGGGTAGTCCTCCTTCCACGTCTCCACGGCGCGGCCCTGGGGGTCGATCAGGTCCGGGTCGTTGGTGTGGCCGTCGGAGACGGTGTAGCCGCCGTCGCGCAGATTGTCGATGAACTCGCGCAGGTTCTCTCGGGGGGCGTCGGGCTGCAGCAGCTCCATGGCGGACTCCTTCACGTGGCGGGACGGACGGGGCACGACGACGCCGCGCGCCGCGGCCCCCTGCTCGCCCCATTATGGCGGTCGGCCCCCGCCCGGGACGGGCCACGGCGGTCCGCACGGGTGAACAGCCGGTGAACGCGCGCGGGCTCACTCGAAACGCGGCACGGGGCGGTCCGGGTGCCGGTAGGCCTCACGCATGTGGTCGGAGGTGAGGATGTCCCCCACCCCGATCATCAGCAGGGAGAACACGATCTGTTCGGTGACCATCCACACGGGGTACAGGCCCGGCACGGCCGCGAGGACCAGGGTGATCACGGGGAAGACCTGGGCGAACAGGCGCAGGCGCTGGTAGGCCCAGCGCCAGCCGGCCGCGGCCCGGAGGGCGAAGTAGAAGAGGGTGGCCGTCATGCCCAGCACCACCACGGCGCGCATCCAGGCGCTCATGGCCACCGGGTGGCCCTGCACGGTGAGCCAGACCGCGATCCCGACGGCGGCCGCTCCGATGACGAGTTCGGCCGTCAGGATCCAGGTGATCCACCGGAAGTCCCGGCTGGTGCGCGGGTGGTGCAGCGCCGCCGGGGCGATGCGCAGGTGCGCCTGGCGGCCCCCGGCGATCCGGTCGATGCGGCGCATCAGCTGTTCGAGTTCCACGGGCGCAGTGTAGGTCCGCCGCCGGGGCGGAGGGTGTTTGGGTGGGTCCATGGCCGCACCCGACTTCGTCCTGTCCCTGCGCGAGCATGTGGGGCACGCTCCGCTCTGGCTCTCCGGCGTGAAGGCGGTGGTGCTGCGTGCCGCGGACCGCGAGGTGCTCCTGGTCCGCCGAGCGGACGACGGCCGCTGGACCCTGCCGGCGGGCATCCTCGAGCCGGGTGAGGAGCCCGTGGACGCCGCCGTGCGCGAGGTCGCCGAGGAGACGGGGGTGCGCTGTGCGCCGCGGCGGCTGGCCGGCGTCGGGACGACGGCCGAGGCCGTCTACCCCAACGGGGACCGTGCCCGCTACCTGGACGTGGTCCTCGTGCTGGACGAGACGGGCGGCCACGCCCACGTGGCGGACGACGAGAACCTCGAGGTCGGCTGGTTCTCCGTGGACGGCCTGTCGGACCTGCCGCCGCTGCACGCCCGCGCGCCCTCCTGGGCGCTCGAGGACGGACCCGCGCGCTTCGTCGCGGGCGGGGACGTCCTGCCCTGAGCCCGGGCGCGGGCCGGGCCAGGGCTCCTCAGTCCGCCGCGGGCCGGGCCGCCCCGGGCCGGCGGGCGCCGATCAGCGCGTCGACGGCGTCGACCGCCGCGCGGGCCGTGCCGGCGTCCACGAACTGTGCGACGGCGTCGGCGTAGCGAGGGTGGCCCGGCAGCTTGAGGCCGACGCTCGCACCGTCCGTGGCGGGAAGGATCCAGAGGCGGGCGGCGGGGTCGGCCGCGGTCTCGTCGGCGGCGTCCTGCTCCTCGAACTCGCGGTCGTAGCCCGCCCACTCCACCCCCGGTCGCTCGGTGTCCGCGCCGTCCATCAGGTCCGCCCCGCCCATGCGCAGGTAGGTGACGGACTGCAGGAGCCGGTCCAGGGTGCGGGCCGTGGTCCGGCCGGCCAGCTCGTCCTGGAACAGGGCCAGCACGTGCCAGCCTGCGGCGTCCTGGAGGAACAGCATGGTCTGCTCGGCCTCACCGCCGGTGATCACGGCCAGGTGACGGGGGCCGGCGTCGGAGGGGGCGGGCAGCTTCCAGAAGC
>NZ_JAKRNH010000035.1:0-21721 GCF_022346985.1 Micrococcus sp. ACRRV | reverse complement strand
TCAGAGACCGAACGCAGGGCCGCGTTGCCTGGGTGGGTGCACTTCTACAATCATCACCGAGTCCACTCCGCGATCGGAGCCGCACCTGCCAGCAGGCTCAACAACCTCCCTGGACATCACAGCTAGGCTTCGCGGGTGCCCCGTCTGCTCGTCGACCTCGCCCCGCTGGAGGCCTCGCCCGCGTACCGGCGGCTGTGGCTCGGCAACGCCCTCGCGTTCGTGGGGACGCAGCTCACGCTCGTGGCGGTCTCCCTCGAGGTCTTCGCCCTGACGGGCTCGTCCTTCGCGGTCGGGATGCTGGGCCTGGCCGCCCTGATCCCGTTGGTGGTCGCGGGCCTGTACGGCGGCGCCGTGGCGGACCGCCACGACCGCAGGACGGTCGCCCTCGCCTCCGGCGCCGTCATGTGGGCGGCCACCGCCCTGATCGCGGCGCACGCGTGGGCGGGCGTGGAGTCCGTGGGGGTGCTCTACGGGCTGGTGGCGCTGCACTCGGCGGCCTCCGGCATCAACCAGCCCACCCGCGGGGCCATCATCCCCGCGCTGGTGGGGCCGGCCCTGCTGCCGGCCGCCAACGCGCTGAACATGCTCACCTTCTCGACGGCCATGATGGCCGGGCCCCTGCTCGGCGGGGTGCTGGTGGCGTCGGTCGGCTACGCGTGGACGTACACGGTGGACGTGGTGACGTTCTTGGCGGCGCTCTGGGCGGTGTGGAGGCTCCCCTCCCTGCCCCCGGACCGCTCGGCCGCCCCGGACGACGCCGGACGAGGCGGCCTCTCCTCGGTGCTGGACGGCTTCCGGTTCCTCGGCACCCGGCGCAACGTCCGGATGACGTTCGTGGCGGACATCGTGGCCATGGCCACGGCGTTCCCGCGTGCCCTGCTGCCGGCGGTGGGCGGGACGATCCTCGGCGGTGGCGAGGCCGCGGTCGGCGTGCTGCTGGCGTCCATGGCGGCGGGCACGTTCCTGGCGGGCCTGTTCTCCGGGACGTTCACGCGGGTGCATCGCCAGGGCCGTGGTGTGGCCGTGGCCATCGCGGCGTGGGGCCTGTCCGTGGCCGCGTTCGGGGCGGTGGTCCTCTGGGCCGCCCCGCTGCCCGACGGCGACCCGCGCCTGGGCCCCGCCCTGGCCGCATGCGCAGCGTGCCTGGTGGTGGCCGGCGCCGCCGACTCGGTGTCCGCGGTGTTCCGCACCACCATCCTGCAGTCGGCGACCCCGGACCATCTCCGGGGACGGCTGCAGGGGGTGTTCGTCGTCGTGGTGGCCGGCGGGCCGCGGGTGGGGGAGATGATCCAGGGCACGGCCTCGGCGGCCCTGGGGGAGGGGGCCACCCTGGTGCTGGGCGGCGTGCTGTGCGTGGCCGGGATCGCGCTCCTGATGCGCGTCCAGCCGGGGTTCCTGCATTACGACGCGCGGCGTCCCACGCCGTAGCGGGGGCGCCGCGCGTCGGGGGCGTCCGGAGGGAGGCGGCGGCCCGGCCGCCGGCTCAGTGGGGCTCTCGGCTCAGTCAGCGTCGGCGAGGTCCGCCTGGATGGTGGCGGGCAGGCCGCCGCCCATGCCGCGCCAGTGGGTCACCAGCTCGCGGCGCGGGGCGGCCTGGAGGGCCTCGCGGGCGGCCTTCTCGGCCTTCTCGATCCGCGTGTCCAGGTCGCGGTGCGCGCCCTCGACGACGGCGGCGTGACGGCTGGAGCGCAGGGAGTCGGTCTCGGTGCGCAGCTCGACGGGCTCCAGCTGGTCGGCGGTGGCGTCCTGGTTGGCGCGCTGACGCTTGAGCTGGGAGGGCTGCAGGACCTGGGTGACCCAGCCGCCGTCGAGCAGGATGCCGCGGGGGGCGGCCACGCCGTGGCGCAGGCCGAGGTCCAGGACGTCGGCCTCGTCGATCGGCAGCACGGCCTTCTTCAGCGGCACGTCGTCCACGGGGCGGCCGTCCACCTTCTGGCGGGCGAGGGCGCGCCCGAGGGTGACGTCGGACTGCCACACGGCGCCGCGGGGGTCGATCAGGTAGAGCATCGGGACTCCTCGGTCTCGGGCGGGGCGGCTCAGCGGAAGTTGATGAACTGCAGGTCGGCGTCCTCGAACGTCTTCAGGAGCGCGATGGTCTCCTGGAGGTCGTCACGGGACTTGGAGGAGACGCGGAGCTCGTCTCCCTGGATCACGGCCTTGACGGACTTGGGGGCCTCGTCGCGGATCAGCTTGGTGATCTTCTTGGCGGTGGGCTGGTCGATGCCCTCCTTGATGGAGGCCTCCATGCGGGTCTCCTTGCCGGAGGCGAAGGGCTCTCCGCAGTCCAGGGACTTCAGGGAGATGCCGCGCTTGACCAGCTTGGACTCGAAGACGTCCAGGACGGCCTTGACGCGCTCCTCGGAGTTCGCCTTCATGAGGATCTTCTCGCCGGAGAAGTCGATCTCCGCGCCGACGCCCTTGAAGTCGTAGCGCTGGGCGATCTCCTTCTGCGCCTGGTTCAGGGCGTTGGACACCTCCTGCTTGTCCACCTTGCTGACGACGTCGAACGTGGAATCGCTGGCCATGGGTGCTCCTTGCTGCGTGGGCGGGCGCGCCGGGGTCCCTGCGGCCCGGGCGCGGATTCTGCGCCCACCCTACCGGCCGTGCCCCGTGCCGGTCCCGGCTCGATTGGCGAGGGGTGCACGGTGTGCTGTAGAGTCGTCTCTCGCCTGATCGGTCGGCCTCACGGATTCGTGGGGGCACCGATGAGCGGCCTGGCAGATTACCCGAGCGGCCAAAGGGGGCTGACTGTAAATCAGCTGGCACTGCCTACGGGGGTTCGAATCCCTCATCTGCCACCGGGAGGGAGACCCCGGGACCGGAGCACCGGTCCCGGGGTCTTCTGCCTCTCCGGGGCCCTCCGGGCCTCCGGTGTCCCCGCCGGGTCCGCCCTCACCCCGCGGCCGGCAGCGGGAACACGTCCCAGACGGTCCCGAGCGCGCCACGCGGGGCCTCGCGCTGCAGGCGGTGCACCAGCAGCGCCCAGCCGTCGACGTCCGAGCCGGCCGGGGCGGGCGGGCAGGTGCCGCGGTGGTGCCAGACGTCCCCGGCGAGGACGAAGTCCAGGTGCTCTGCGATGCCCCCGTCGGAGGGGACGTCGCCCTCGCGGCGGAGCCCGTCCGCGGGGGAGACCGCGTAGAGGCTGGTGGCGTCGCGGTCCAGCACCAGGCCGCAGTCGTCCTCGAACGCGGTGATCCACGCGACGGCGTGCCCCATCGCCGCCTCGGGCGGCCCGGCGGGGGAGAGCACCAGGACGCTGCCGCGCTCACCGGGGCGCAGGGTGGCGGGGGTGCCGGGGCCGTGCGGCTCGGCGCGGTCGGTGCGGGTGGGCTCGGCGTGCTGGGCGGTCATGGTGTCCTCCTCGGGGCGGCGCCGGGGTGCCCGGCGGTCGGGTCGACGCCCCTGTGGACGCCGTGCCTCCACCCTCGGCGGAGCGTGCCGGCCGTCACGCGTGGTGGGCGCTGATCCGGGGACGACGCGCCGGGGCCTGGTGCCCTGTGCAGGAGGGTTCGGGGCGCGCTGCCCGGGTCAGTAGGCCCGGTGGTCCGCGGGGGCCAGTCGCGGCCCGAACCGCTCCTTGCTCGCCCCGGAGGCGCCGATCATCCGCACCACCCGCTGGCGGTGCCCCTCCCACGGCTGCAGCAGCCGCAGCATGCCGGCGTCGTCCGTCCGTCGCCCCGCGAGGACCTGGCCGACCAGGTGCGCGAGGTGGAAGTCGCCCACGGACACCAGGTCGGCTGAGCCGTGACTGCGCTGCAGCGCCTCCGCCGCGGACCACGGGCCGACCCCCGGGATCGCCTGCAGCCGGGCCGCGAGCGCGGCCGTGCCGGCGACGTCCCCGGGGGCCACGGCGGCCCCCAGCCGGTCCACCGCCGACGCGCGGCGCGCCACCTCCAGCACCGTCCGGGACTGGGCGGGCTGGACCCAGGCGCGCGCGTGCCAATCCCAGGAGGGGATCGCCAGGACCGCGCGCGGGGTCGGCGGCAGGAGCATCCCCGCGGGTGCCGGACCGGGCGGGGTGGCGTCGTCGATCCCGTGGGCCAGCCGGACGAGGGTGCGCCAGCCGTGGCGGGCCTGGTCGTGGGTGACCTTCTGCTCGAGGACCACGGTCATCAGCTGGGTGGAGAGGTGTCCGGCGGCGGGCAGGCGCAGTCCCTCTCGGGTGCGGCGGGCCTCGCGCAGGGCGTGCGGCAGGGAGGGGCGGCGGGGGTCCGGGGCGAGGAGCGCGTCGAAGGCGTCCCAGCCGGTGTCGTGCAGGCCGAGCAGGGCGGGCAGCCCGGCGAGCGCGGCGGCGGCCCCGGGGCCCCAGGCGCGAGCCGTCACCTCGCCCCGGACCTGCGGGGAGACCAGGAGGGTGGCCGGCAGCGTGGCCCCGTCCACGCGCTCGCGGCGGGTGAGCCACACCCCCGTCGGCGCCGCGCGCACCGTGGGGTCGGCCGCGCCGCGCTGCAGGGGACGCAGCGTGGCGGCCACGTCCACCGGGACGCCCGGGGCCAGGCGCACGACGGCATCCGGCGGGACGGACAGGGGCGGGACCATGGCGGCACGGTACCGCGTGCGGTGCGCCGTCCCGGCCGGGGGCGTCCGCTGTGAGCGGAGCACATGGCGTCCGGTGACCGGACCTCGGTGCCGTGTCCGGAGGCTCGCGTAGCGTGGGCGCCGTGAACGAGATCAACCCCGCCCCCGCCCACGGTCAGCCGCGCTGGGCCGAGAACGTCCTGGACCTGATCGGCCGGACCCCGCTGGTGAAGCTCAACCGCGTCACGGAGGGCGTGGAGGCCACCGTGCTCGTCAAGGTGGAGTACCTGAACCCGGGCGGCTCCGTGAAGGACCGCATCGCGCTGCGCATGCTCGAGGAGGCCGAGCGGGACGGGAAGCTCGCCCCCGGCGGCACCGTGGTGGAGCCCACCTCCGGCAACACCGGCGTGGGCCTGGCCCTCGTGGCCCAGCAGAAGGGCTACCGGGCCGTGTTCGTCACCCCGGACAAGGTCGGCCAGGAGAAGCGGGACGTCCTCACCGCGTACGGTGCGGAGATCGTGGTCACCCCCACCTCCGTGGAGCCGTCCTCGGACGAGTCCTACTACGGCGTGGCCAACCGTCTGGAGAAGGAGATCCCGGGCGCGTTCCAGCCGAACCAGTTCTTCAACCCGGCCGCCCCGGCCTCGCACTACGAGACCACCGGCCCGGAGATCTGGGAGGACACCGCGGGCACGGTGACCCACGTGGTCATCGGCGCCGGCACCGGCGGCACCATCACCGGCACGGGCCGCTACCTCAAGGAGGTCTCCGCGGACCGCGCGTCGAGCCCGGTGCGCGTGATCGGCGCGGACCCGGAGGGCTCCGTCTACTCCGGCGGCACCGGGCGCCCCTACTTCGTCGAGGGCGTCGGCGAGGACATGTGGCCGGGGAACTACGACCCCTCGGTCCCGGACGAGGTCATCGCCGTCTCCGACGACGCCGCGTTCGAGATGACCCGCCGCCTGGCCGCGGAGGAGGGCCTGCTGGTCGGCGGCTCCTCCGGCATGGCCGTGGTGGCCGGGCTGCAGGCGGCCCGCGAGCTCGGTCCCGACGACGTCATGGTGATCGTCCTGCCGGACTCCGGCCGCGGCTACCTGGCCAAGATCTTCAACGACGACTGGATGGACGAGCGCGGCTTCCACTACGCGCAGGAGGAGACGGTGCTGCCCGCCTGGGCGCAGGGCCGCACCCGCTCCGCCGTGGCCACGGCGCCGTCCGACTCCCGCGAGGGCGCGCGCGGCGGTGTGGGCACCCCCGTGGAGGCCCCGGGCGAGGGCTCGCCGCAGGACGGCGCCGCCACCGCGACGCCGGTCCTCGGCTCCCGCTGGGACGCCTCCCTGGCGGACGTGCTCGCGGACAAGGAGGACCTGTTCCCCGGCTCCGTGCCCACCCTCGTCACCGCGTCCCCGGACACCACCGTGGCCGACGCCGTCGCCACCCTCGCCCGCTACGGCGTGGACGCCCTGCCCGTGATCGCCGAGCCGCGCCACGACCTGCGCATCAACGAGGTCCGCGGCACGGTGTCCGCCTCCGCGCTCGCGGCCGCGTTGGCGGCAGGCCGGGTGCAGCCCGGCTCGGCCGTGTCCGCCGTCATGGAGCCCGCGCTCCCGAGCGTCGGCGCCGCCACGACCCTCCGCGCGGCCGCCCGCCGGCTGCAGAAGGACCCGATCCTGCTGGTGATGGACGCGGGCATCGTCCAGGGTGTGGTGACCCTGCACGACGTCCTCGTCTACGCCACCGCCTGAGACAGCCGCCCCCGAGACAAGGAGCCTCCGGCATGACCGAGCAGAACGCCCACGAGCAGCCCCACGACACCGCCCCCTCCGGCCCCGAGGTCACGGAGGGGCCCGCGGAGGGCTTCGGCACCCGTGCCGTGCACGCGGGACAGCACCTGGACGAGGTGTACGGCGCCGTCGTCCCGCCGCTGCACATCTCCAGCACCTACGCGCCCACCGCCATCGGCGAGCTGCGCCGTGGCTACGACTACGGCCGCGGCACCAACCCCACCCGTGACGCCCTGCAGGAGCAGCTCGCCGCGCTGGAGGCCGGCGTGGACCCGGACGGGACGCCGAAGGCCACCGGCCTGACGTTCGCGTCCGGCCTGGCCGCCGAGACCGCCCTCATCATGGGCGCCGGTCAGCCCGGCATGACCATCGTGATGGGCAACGACGTCTACGGCGGCTCGTACCGCCTCATCTCCAGGGTCCTCAAGCCTTGGGGCGTGGACCACGCCGTGGTGGACATGGGCGAGCCGGAGCAGGTGGCCGCCGCCGTCGAGCAGGCCTCCGCGTCCGGCCCGGTGATGGTCTGGCTGGAGACCCCCTCCAACCCGATGATGAAGATCTCCGACGTCGCCGCGATCGCCGAGGCCGCCCACGGCCGGGGCGCGCTGCTCGTGGTGGACAACACGTTCGCCACCCCGTACCTGCAGAACCCCATCGCCCTGGGGGCGGACGTGGTGGTGCACTCCACCACCAAGTACATCGGCGGCCACTCGGACGTCATCGGCGGCGCCCTGGTGATCCCGGACGCCGAGCTCGCCGAGAAGGTGAAGTTCCAGCAGTTCGCCGCGGGCGCCGTCAACGGCCCGTTCGACGCCTACCTCACCACCCGCGGCGTGAAGACCCTCGGGGTCCGCATGGATCGCCACCAGGCCAACGCGCAGGCCGTGGCCGAGTGGCTCACCGAGCAGTCCGCCGTGTCCCAGGTGCTGTACCCGGGCCTGCCGGACCACCCGGGCCACGAGCTTGCGAAGCGCCAGATGCGCGGCTTCGGCGGCATGGTGTCGGTGCGGTTCCACGGGGGCGCCGCGGCGGCCAAGAAGGTCGCCGAGTCTACGCGCCTGTTCCAGCTGGCCGAGTCCCTCGGCGGCATCGAGTCGCTGATGAACTACCCGGCGGAGATGACCCACGCCTCCGTGGCCGGCACCGAGCTGGCCGTCCCGGACGACCTCGTGCGGCTGTCCGTGGGCATCGAGGACGCCTCCGACCTCATCGCCGACCTCGAGCAGGCGATCGCCGGCCTGGCCGGCTGACGCGCCCCGCCTCGTGCGACGCCGGCGGGACCCCTTCCGAGTCCGGCCGGCGTCGTAATGTGGATCATATGAGCATCACCGCCTTCACGAACGCCCACGTGGTCCCCGTCGAGTCCGACCCGTTCGACGGCGTCCTCCTGGCCGAGGACGGGCGGATCTCCGCCCTCGGCCCGGACGTCGAGATCCCGGCGGGCGCCGACGTCGTCGACTGCGGGGGACGCTGGCTCCTGCCCGGCTTTGTGGACGCCCACGTCCACCTGGGCATGCACGCCGAGGGCGAGGTCGGGGCCACCGCCGACGTCAACGAGATGACGGACCCCGTCATGGCGGGCGTGCGCGCCCTCGACGCCGTGGACCCGAACGAGCCCGGCTGGCGGGACGCCCTGGCCGGCGGCATCACCACCGTCAACGTCAACCCCGGCTCGGGCAACCCGATCGGCGGCCAGGCCGTGGCCATGCACACCCACGGGCGCACGGTGGACGAGATGGTGCTGCGCGCCCCGTCCGGCGTGAAGTCCGCGCTGGGGGAGAACCCCAAGACCGTCTACAAGGAGCAGGGCCGCACCCCGTCCACCCGCCTGGGCACCGCCCTCGTGATCCGTCGGGCCTTCATGGAGGCGCAGGGCTACATGGCCCGCCGCACGGAGGCCGAGGCGGACGGCAAGCCGTTCACGAAGGACCCGCACATGGAGGCCCTCGCTCTGGTCCTGGAGCGCAGGATCCCGTGGCGCCAGCACTGCCATCGCACCGACGACGTCGCCACGGCCCTGCGCATCGCCGACGAGTTCGGCTACGACCTCGTGCTCGACCACGGCACCGAGGCGCACCCGCTCGCGGACGTGCTCGCCGAGCGCGGGGTGCCCGTGCTGATCGGCCCGCTCTTCACCACCAAGTCCAAGCCGGAGCTGCGCGGTCGGTCCCTGCGCAACCCCGGCCGACTGGCCCGTGCGGGCGTGGAGATCAGCATCATCACGGACCACCCGGTGGTGCCGATCGACTTCCTCGTCTACCAGGCGGCGCTCGCGGTCAAGGAGGGGCTGGACCGGGACACCGCGCTGCGGGCCATCACGCTGAACCCGGCGAAGGTCCTCGGGCTCGCGGACCGCATCGGCTCCCTCGCCCCGGGCAAGGACGCCGATCTGGTCCTCTGGTCGGGGGACCCGCTGGACGTCATGCAGCGTGCGCTGCGCGTGTGGATCGGGGGCCGTCCGGTGATGGAGTACGACGCCGCCGCGGCCCGCCCGGTCGTCGCCTCCGCCCGCCCCGCGGAGGACTGACCGCGGAGGCCTGGGCGGGGCGGACACGACGCGGGGGCCGGCGATGCCGGCCCCCGAAGTCTCGTGTCCGCTTAGCGGCGCACGCGGGAGCGCACCGGCGGCAGCCAGAGGAGCACGGCGCCGATCGCCATGGCCGCGCCGAGCACGATGAACAGAGGATTCGGGCGCAGCACCGCGGGGATGGCCAGCAGCACGGCCACGGTGGTCAGCGTGCCGAGGGAGGCGCGGCGGCGCCGCAGGAGGCCCACCCAGCCCCAGAGGGTGACGAGCGCCAGCGCCGCGAGCACGCCGCCCACGGTGTACTGACCGGTGGCTCCGCCGAGCGGGCCGATGGACTGCAGACCGGTGACGGGGTCGATGACCTCGCCGCCGTCGCGGTCGGCCCGCACGCCGTTGTAGACGAACGCGGTGGCCAGCCCGAGCAGCAGCAGGGAGACGGCGAGCCACCACAGCCGGGTGAGGCGCAGCAGCGGGTGGACCCTGCCGGCCTCGGTCTCGTCGCGGGCGTCGAGGGCGCGCTCTCGCTCGGCCTGACGCTCGGCGCGGGCGGCGTCGTCGTTGGCGCGGACCTGCTCCCGCACCCCGCGCAGGCGCGCGGCGTCCTGCGCCTGGTTCTCCTTGAAGCTGCGGCCGGCCTCGCCGGCGGCGTGGCCCACGCGTTCCTTCAGGGGCTCGGCCCGCTCGGCCGCCTGGGCCGCGGCACGGACGGCGCGCTCGCGCAGGCCGGTGGCGCGCGAACCGTCGGCGTCTGCGGTTCGGGGGGCCTCGGCGCGCGCCTGCTCGCGGCGGATCCGCTCGGCGTCCTGGCCCTCGCGGAAGGCGCGGGCGGCGCGTCCGGCGGCGCGGGCGATGCGGTCGCTGCTGTTCTCTGCGCTGTTGTCTGCCACGGGCCCGAGCCTATCGGGCGGGCCCGGGGAGGGGCAGGACGGTGGGGCAGGACACACCACCGGGGCGCAGACGGGCGAGGGTGCACTCGCGTACAGTGGGGGAACCGGATCCGGTCATTTCCCCCTGTGGTGGAGAGCGTGGACGCGTGAGCCACGCCGTTGGATGCAGATGTCGTGCAGATGTGTGTGCGGGTCGCGAACGTCGCGGCCCCGGGGGACTTCGCGGCTGGACGGTCACTTCCATCCCAGCAGCCCCCGCGCCCACGACGACGACCCGCGACCGTCGCCCGCCGGCGCGCCTGCGCATCCCCAGGAGGACGCCTTGACGCCCCATGAGACCATCCCCGCCGACGATCAGGCACCCGTGGACCTGACCGAGTTCGACCCCGAGCTGGCCGAGACCACGGCGGAGGCCCCCGCCGCCGAGCAGGACGCCGACGACGCCGAGGCCGACGCTGAGCCGGCCGGACCCACGTTCCTCTCCCTCGGCCTGGACGCCCGTGTCCTGGCCGCCGTCGAGGACCTGGGTTACCAGCGTCCCTCGCCCATCCAGGAGGCGACCATCCCGCTGCTGCTGGACGGCCGCGACGTCGTGGGCCTCGCCCAGACCGGCACCGGCAAGACCGGTGCGTTTGCCCTGCCGGCACTCTCCCGCCTGGCCGAGACCCAGGACGTCAACGGACGCTCGCAGGCCCCCCAGATCCTCGCCCTGGCCCCGACCCGCGAGCTCGCACTCCAGGTCGCCGAGGCGTTCGAGTCCTACGCCAAGCACCTGGACGACGTCTCGGTGCTCGCCGTCTACGGCGGCGCCCCGTACGGTCCCCAGCTGGCCGGCCTGCGCCGCGGCGCCCAGGTCGTCGTCGGCACCCCGGGCCGCGTGATCGACCACCTCGAGCGCGGCAACCTGGACCTCTCTCAGCTGCAGACCCTCGTGCTGGACGAGGCGGACGAGATGCTGCGCATGGGCTTCGCGGAGGAGGTGGACCGCATCCTCGCGGAGACTCCGGACTCCAAGCAGACCGCGCTGTTCTCCGCCACCATGCCCCCGGCGATCCGCCGGATCTCCGCGCAGTACCTGAACGACCCGGAGGAGGTGGCGGTCGCCCGCCAGTCGACCACCGGCACGAACATCCGCCAGCGCTACCTGCAGATCGCGCATCAGTGGAAGTTCGAGGCGATGACCCGCATCCTCGAGACCGAGGACCATGAGGGCGTCATCGCGTTCGTCCGCACCCGCGCCGGCACGGACGAGCTGGCGCAGCGCCTGAACCAGGCCGGCTTCTCCGCCGTGGCCATCTCCGGCGACGTCGCGCAGAAGCAGCGCGAGAAGACCGTGGACGACCTCAAGGCCGGCCGCGTGGACATCCTCGTGGCCACCGACGTCGCCGCCCGCGGTCTGGACGTGGAGCGCATCTCCCTCGTCGTGAACTACGACATCCCGCAGGACGCCGAGTCCTACGTGCACCGCATCGGCCGCACGGGCCGCGCCGGCCGCTCCGGCGACGCCGTGCTCTTCATGACCCCCCGCGAGCGCTTCCTGCTCAAGCAGATCGAGCGCACCACGCGCCAGGAGGTCGAGGAGATGCAGGTGCCCACCGTGGCGCAGGTGAACGAGGCCCGCACGCGCGGCGTCGTCGCCGGCATCGGGCGCACCCTGGAGACCGCCTCCGAGGCAGACCTGGACACCTACGCGCGCATGGTCGCCGAGTACGTGGAGGCGAACGACGTCGACCCGGCCCGCGCGGCGGCGGCCCTGGCCCTCATGGCCCAGGGCGGGCGCCCGCTGCTCACCGAGGCCGACGAGGTCCCGGCCGGCGGCCGCGTGCGCCGCGATCGCGACCGCGACGACCGCCGTGAGCGGGGCGACCGTTCCGAGCGGGGCGACCGCGACGGCCGTGGCTCCCGCGGCCCGCGCCGCGAGCCCGCCGCCGGCAACGCGACGTACTGGATCGGCGTCGGCCACCAGGACCGCGTCCGTCCGGGCAACATCGTGGGCGCGCTGGCCAACGAGGTCGGCCTGCCGGCCTCCGCGATCGGCGCGATCGACCTGCGCGGCAACCACGCCCTCGTGGAGCTGCCCGCGGACCTGACCGCGGCCCAGCTGGACGCCGCGGCGAACACGGAGATCAACGGGCGCCGCCTGAACCTGCGCAAGGACACCGGCCGGCCCACCCGCGCCGAGCGCGACGGTGACGGCGAGCGCGGCCACCGCGGTCCGCGCGAGGACCGCGGCGGCTTCCGCCGGGACCGGGGCGACCGTGGGGGGTTCCGCAGGGACCGCGGCGAGCGCCCCGAGCGCGGCGGCTTCCGCAAGGACCGCGACGACCGCGGCCCTCGCGAGGACCGGGGTGGGTTCCGCCACGACCGTGACGACCGCGGCCCTCGCGAGGACCGGGGTGGGTTCCGCCACGACCGTGACGACCGCGGCGGCCGTCCGGGCGCCCGCAAGCCGCGCTGGGGCTCCGACGACCGTCGGGACCGCGGACCGCGCCGCTGACCCCCGCTGACGCGCTCCTGACCGGGGCCGTGGTGGACCTTCCGAGGTGCTCGGAGAGGCCGCCGCGGCCCCGATTTTGCATCAGTGGGAAAGATGCTGTAGAGTCTTACCTCGTTGCCCCGATAGCTCAGTGGTAGAGCGCCATCTTGGTAAGATGGAGGTCCCGGGATCGATTCCCGGTCGGGGCTCTGACATGAGAGCCCGTTCTCTCGGCTTGCGCCGCGAGCGCGGGCTCCTCATGTTGTGGCGGCGTAGCTCAGCTGGTTAGAGCGCACGACTCATAATCGTGAGGTCGAGGGATCGAGTCCCTCCGCCGCTACCGATCGAAGGCCCGGACCCTGTGGTCTGGGCCTTCGTCGTTCCCGGCGCCTCGCCGGGCCTCCCGCCCGTGCTCCGTAGACTGGCGCCCATGCCCACCTCCGCGCGTCGCCCCGAGCCCTCCGCCCGCTCCGGCGGGTTCGTCTCCCCGTGGGAGCACGGCTCCCGGCTCTACCGCGGCATGGTCCTCACCGGCTCCGCGCTGTTCCTCATCGGCATCGTCCTGTCCGTCGTCGGCGCCACCGCGCACGTGCTCGCCCTGTCCTGGACAGCGCTGGGTGTGCTCGGCGCCGGTGTCCTCGTCCACCTCTCGGCGCAGCTGGTGCGGCTGCGGGAGGCCGGCCGACGCGAGTCCGCCGCCCGGAGCGCCCGGCGGAAGGGCCGGGGGAGCGGCCGCTAGGCTGGAGGCCCTGGCCGAGGCCGCCCGCGGGCGGCCGTCTCAGATGTGAGGAGCCCCCGTGAGCGAGACCGAGTCCCTGGTCGGACGCACGTATCCGCCCGCGCCCGCGTACCAGGTCGGCCGGGAGGCCGTCCGCGCGTTCGCCGACGCCGTGCAGGCCGCCCATCCCGCGCACACGGACGTGGACGCGGCCCGCGCGCTCGGGTACGCGGACGTCGTCGCCCCGCCCACGTTCGCCGTGGTGGTCGCCCAGCGGGCCGAGGCCGCCGTCGTAGCGGACCCGGAGGCGGGCATCGACTTCTCCCGTGTGGTCCACGCGGACGAGCGCTTCACCCATCACCGGCCCATCGTGGCCGGGGACGAGCTCACCGCCACCGTGCTGATCGAGGCCGTCAAGGAGCTCGGCGGCAACCGGATGGTCACCACCGTCACAGAGATCGTCGACGCCGCCGGGGCGCCCGTCTCGGACGTCGCCTCGACCCTGCTGGTCCGCGGAGAGGAGTCCTGATGCGCGCGCAGTCCGCCCGCCCCGTCCTGGCCGAGCTGGCGAAGGGCCAGTCGATCGGCTCTCGGACCGTGCCGCTCACGCGCGCCGGCCTGGTGGCCTACGCCGCCGCCTCCGGGGACCACAACCCCATCCACTGGAACCAGGCCTTCGCCGCATCCGTGGGCCTGCCCGGCGTCATCGCGCACGGCATGCTGACCATGGGCGCGGCCGTGCAGCTGGTCACCGACTGGGCCGGTGACCCCGGCGCGGTCGTCGACTACCAGACGCGCTTCACGGCCATGGTGCCGGTCGCGGACACCACCGGTCAGACCGACGACGCCGGCGCGCCCGTCCCCGGGGCCGTCCTGGAGGTCTCCGGCGCGGTCGGCGCGATCGACGCCGAGGCCGGGACCGTCCGCATCGACCTCACCGTCAACGACCCGGCCCAGGCCAAGCCCCGCGTGCTGACCAAGGCCCAGGCGCTCGTGCGCCTGACCAAGGCCGTCGAGACCCCCGAGGAGACCGCGTGAGCGAGCGCCTGTCCGACCACACCACCACCCGCGTCGGCGGCCCGGCGCGCGCCTGGGTCGAGGCCCGCACCGAGGCCGAGGCCGTCGCGGCCGTGCGCGCCGCGGACGCGGCCGGCGAGCCGCTGTTCGTGCTCGGCGGCGGGTCCAACACCCTGATGGCGGACGCCGGGTTCGAGGGCACCGTGGTGCACATGGGTTTCACCGGCGTGGAGGTCCTCCCCGCCGAGGGCGCCGCGGACGGGGCAGGCGACGTCGTCGTGCGCGTGGCCGCGGGCCACGTGTGGGACGAGGCCGTGGCCTGGACGGTGGAGCACGGGCTGGCCGGTGTCGAGGCGCTCTCGGGCATCCCGGGGTCCGCCGGCGCCACCCCCGTGCAGAACGTAGGCGCCTACGGGGCGGACGTGTCCCAGGTGCTCGTGTCCCTGCGGGCGTTCGACCGCGCGGCCGGGCAGGTCGTCGAGCTGTCCGCCGAGGATCTGCGCTTCGGGTACCGCGACTCGGTGATCAAGCGCTCCATGCTCGAGGACGGGTCGCCGAGCCCCCGGTGGATCGTGCTCTCGATCGACCTGCGCCTGCGCCGCGCCGAGGAGGGCGCCGAGCCGACCGCTCCCGTGCGCTACGCCCAGCTGGCCCGCGTCCTGGAGGTCGAGGAGGGCGCCGACGTCTCCCTCGCCCAGGTCCGCGAGCACGTGCTGGCGCTGCGCGCGTCCAAGGGCATGGTCAGCGACGCCGCCGATCACGACACCTGGTCCACCGGCTCCTACTTCACCAACCCGATCGTCCCGGCCACCGTGCGCGTCACCCTGCCCGAGGGGGCCCCGGCCTTCGCGGCGGGCACGGACGAGGACGGCACGCCGTTGGTGAAGCTCTCCGCCGCCTGGCTGATCGACCACGCCGGCTACGGCAAGGGCTTCGGCCTGCCGGACGCCCCGCGCCGCGAGGGCGACGCGGACGGCAGCGGCCCCGACGGGCGCGGGCTGGCCGGGGGGCGCGCGGCGCTGTCCACGAAGCACACCCTGGCGGTGACCAACCGCGGCGGGGCGTCCACCGAGGACGTGTTGACCGTGGCCCGCGCGGTGCGGGACGGCGTGAAGGCGCGCTTCGGCGTCGACCTGCACCACGAGCCGATGATTATCGGCACCCGCCTCTGACGACCCGCCCCCTGCCCGCCCGCGCGCTTTCGCGAAGGAGAACGTCGCTACTATCCCGACTCCTCGGGAAGGTAGCGACGTTCTTCTGAGCGAAAGTGCCGCCGTGCTGCCGCCCCGCAGCCGCGGCCGGGGCTCAGAGGTTGCCGGTGGCGATCATCAGCATGCGGCGGATGGGCTCGGCCGCGCCCCACAGGAGCTGGTCGCCGACGGTGAAGGCGGAGAGGTACTCCGGGCCCATGTTGAGCTTGCGCAGGCGCCCGACGGGGATCTGCAGGGTGCCGGAGGCGGCGATCGGGGTGAGGTCCCGCAGGGAGGCCTCCTTCTCGTTCGGCACGACCTGGACCCACTCGGTGCCGTCCGCCACGATCTCGGTGATCTCGTCGAGCGGCACGTCCCGGGTGAGCTTGAGCGTCAGCGCCTGGGAGTGGGAGCGCATGGCGCCGATGCGCACGCACAGCGAGTCGAACGGGATGCGGTCGTCGCCGGTGAGGCCGAGCACCTTGTTGGTCTCGTCGTAGGCCTTCTGCTCCTCGCGGGAGACGCCGTTGCCGAGGTCCGAGTCGATCCACGGGATCAGCGAGCCGCCCAGCGGCACCCCGAACTGGGACGCGTCCAGGCCGCCGCGCTGCAGCTCCAGCACCTTGCGGTCGATCTCCAGGATCGCCGACGACGGGTCGGCCAGCTCCTCGGCCACGACGCCGCCCAGGGCCGCGTACTGGGTGAGCAGCTCGCGCATGTGGCGGGCACCGCCGCCGGAGGCCGCCTGGTAGGTCATGGCGGTGCCCCACTCGACCAGGCCCTCGCGGAACAGGCCCCCCAGGCCCATGAGCATGCAGGAGACGGTGCAGTTGCCGCCGATGAAGTCCTTGGTGCCGGACGCCAGCGCGGCGTCGATCACGGAGCGGTTCACGGGGTCCAGCACGATCACGGAGGAGTCCTCCATGCGCAGCGTGGAGGCGGCGTCGATCCAGATGCCGTCCCAGCCGGCGGCGCGCAGGGCGGGGTACACGGCCTTGGTGTAGTCGCCGCCCTGGGCGGTCACGATGATCGGC
The DNA here is from genome assembly GCF_022346985.1 of Micrococcus sp. ACRRV. Classification (NCBI taxonomy): domain Bacteria; kingdom Bacillati; phylum Actinomycetota; class Actinomycetes; order Micrococcales; family Micrococcaceae; genus Micrococcus; species Micrococcus sp. ACRRV. The sequence goes on along the minus strand of NZ_JAKRNH010000035.1, from coordinate 5,570 downwards.
AGGGCCTTGAGGGCCTCGACGTCGTGCGCGTCCTGCAGGGTGCCGGCGTCACCGTCCATGCCCTCGAACACGGGGGCGGGGCGGCCGGCGTTGGAGGTGGAGAAGAACACCGGGTGGATGCGGGCGAAGTCGCCCTCCTCGGCCATCCGCTGCATGAGGACGGAGCCGACCATGCCGCGCCAGCCCACGATGCCCACGGTGGGCACGGCGGCCGGAGCGGCGGGGGACACGGGGGCGGGGGCTGCGGAAGTCATGCCCCCACGTTACCGGCCGGAGCGGTCCCGCCTCCTGCGGTTCCAGGTGATGAGACCGCCCGCGGCGAACACCTGGGTGAGCACCACCAGGAACACGACGCCGGCCACCACCTTGCCCTGCAGCACGAGGATCAGGCCCATCACCGCGCAGACGAACGCGAGCACGGGGAAGGCGATCAGCGTGAGGAAGGTGACGGCCTGCGCGTCCAGCAGGGGCGCCTTCTCGTCGGAGGGGAGGTCGGCCATGTCAGTCACGCTCCCATCGTTCGTCGCGGCGGCGCGGCCCGGCGGCGGAGTCGAGCCAGCCGTCGGGGCTCGGGTCGGCGGCCACGAGCCGCCAACGGGAGTCCAGGGCGGGGGCGTGGGTGTCGCCGGGCGCGTCCACGTCCACGACCGTGATCTCGGCACGGGTGGCCACGTCCAGGGCCTGCTCGTAGAGGGTGGCCCCGCCGATGACCCACACGAGGTCCAGTCCGTCCGCCTCGTCCGCGGCGGTCAGTGCCGCCCCGAAGTCGGGGACGACGACGGCGCCGGCCGCCCGCACCGCCTCGCCGGCCTCGGGGGTGGCCGTCAGGGTGCGGGAGACCACGATGTTCGTGCGCCCGGGGAGGGGGCGGACGCGCGCCGGGAACGAGTCCCAGGTGCGCCGGCCCATGATCACGGGGTGGCCCAGGGTGAGCGCCTTGAAGCGGGCGAGGTCCTCGGGCAGGTGCCAGGGCATGGTGCCGTCGGCGCCGATGACGCCGTCCGGGGTCTGCGCCCAGATCATGGCGATGGTCTGGCGGGGGCGAGCGCCGTCGTCGTGGTGGCGGGCCATCAGACGGCCACCGGGGCCTTGATCGCGGGGTGGTGGCGGTAGTCCACGAGCTCGAAGTCGTCGTACTCGTAGTCGAAGATGCTCTCCGGCGTGCGGCGGATCCGCAGCGTGGGGTACGGGTACGGCTCGCGGGAGAGCTGCTCGCGCACCTGCTCCTCGTGGTTGGCGTAGATGTGGCAGTCCCCGCCGGTCCACACGAACTCGCCGGGGGTCAGCCCGGTCTGCTGGGCCACCATCAGGGTGAGCAGGGCGTAGGAGGCGATGTTGAAGGGCACGCCCAGGAACAGGTCCGCCGAGCGCTGGTAGAGCTGGCAGGAGAGCACGCCGGGCGCGCCGTCGACGCCGGGGGCCACGTAGAACTGGAACATCGCGTGGCAGGGCGGCAGGGCCATCTCGTCCACCTCGGCCGGGTTCCACGCGGTGACCAGGTGGCGGCGGGAGTCGGGGCTCGTGCGGATCTGCTCCACGACCTTCGCGATCTGGTCGATGCTCGCGCCGTCCGGGGTGGGCCAGGAGCGCCACTGCACGCCGTACACCGGGCCGAGCTCGCCGCCCTCGTCCGCCCACTCGTCCCAGATGGTCACGCCGCGCTCCTGGAGCCAGCGAACGTTCGAGTCGCCGCGCAGGAACCACAGCAGCTCCAGCGCCACGGACTTGAAGTGGACCCTCTTGGTGGTGATCAGCGGGAAGGACTCGGCCAGGTCGAAGCGCAGCTGCCGGCCGAAGACGCTGCGCGTGCCGGTGCCGGTGCGGTCCGCCTTCACGGCGCCGTGCGCGAGCACGTCGGCCAGCAGGTCCTCGTAGGGGGTGGGGATGCTCACCCGGGGAGTCTATCGAGGCCCCCGGACGCGCTGTCGCCCCCGGTCGCGACGGGATCGGCGTCGGGCCCGTCCTGCAGGATCCGCTCCTCGGCACGGGGCCGGGCGAAGATGAGCACGGCCGCGATCAGCGCCGTCGCTGCGAGGACGGCCGCGGAGACGCCCGCGTCCGGCGTGTCCTGGGCGCGCACCGCCGCCGTGACGCCGGCGACGTCGATCCCGCCTTCGGCCCACCGGCCCGCCAGGTCCCCCAGCAGCCCGGCGGCGTCCCGTGCCTGCGCGTGCGCGCCGGCCGCCAGCAGTCCGGCCAGGCCGTTCCAGGCCAGCAGGGCCGCGCCGATGCGGGCGGACCGGTCCACCGCAATCCGGCGGGCGGCGAGGTCCTCGCGGGGGCTGAGCCCGCCGAGCGCCCCGCGCCGGTGCACCACCAGCACGACGCCGGCCACGGCGGCGAGCACGGTCGCCGCGGCCGCGGCGAACCAGGGGGCGACGTCCGCGCCCGCGGGCTGGCTGTCGGCAGACGCGCGGAACTGCGTCGACTCCGGGCCGGTGTGCACGCTCAGCTGGACGCCGTCCACGGCGGGCAGCCCGGCCATCGCGGCGATGCCCGCCGCGGCCAGGACCGTGGCCCCGCCCAGGATGACGAGCACGCGCCGGGAGAGCAGGTGGCGCCAGGACCGGGAGCGCAGCGCCGCCCGCCGTCGCGGTCCGGTTTCCCGAGGCCAGGTGACCTGGGCGAGGGCGGCCAGGCCCACGAGCCACAGCGCGGGCAGCAGGGCCACGGCCGCGATGCCGGGGGTCAACAGCTCTGCCGGCACCGCGGACTCGACCAGCTCCACGGTGCCACGGGTCGGTGCGCCGTCGGCCTGCACCCAGGACAGCCCGCCGTCGCCCGCCCACAGCCCCACGTAGGCCCAGGGGCCGAGCAGCGCCCCGGTGAGGACCAGGGCCAGCAGCGCCCAGAGGCCCAGGTGCTGGCGGGCCGTCGTCCGGGCGGAGCGCCGAGGCCCGCGGCGGGCGGCGAGCGCGAGCACGCCGACGACGGTCAGCCCGAGCAGAAGGACGGGCCAGAGGGGGATGTCGAGGGTCATGGGGTGTCCTTCCGGTCCACGGGGGCGGGGGGAGAGACGAGGGCGGCCTCCACGACGCGCTGCACGCGCTCGCGGTCCCAACCCGCGGCGAGGGCGCTGTGCACGGCCGCCTCCAGGGTCCGGGCGGTGCCGTCGTCGTCGGCGGTGAGGGCGCCTCGGGGCCGGTCCGCGACGACGGTGCCCTTGCCGCGGGCGGTGCGCACGACGCCGGCGGACTCCAGCTCCCGGTACGCCCGCACCACGGTGTTCGGGGCCACCCCGAGGTCGGCGGCCAGAGCCCGGACGGAGGGGAGGCGGTCGCCGGGGGCGAGCACGCCGGCGTCGACGAAGGCGGAGATGCCCGCGCGTATCTGCTCGAATGGGGGCACGGGGGAGCGGAGGTCCAGTTCGAGGGTCGGCTCGACGCCGTTCATGCCGTCTCCGTCCGCACCGTCTCAGCGGTCCGCGCCCGGTCGATCCCTGGCCCCGTGCGCAGCTCGCCCAGCGCGGGCGGGCGCCACAGCAGAAGGACGAGCGCCACCGCCAGGGTGGCGGGGACGCTCGGCTCGGCCCAGAGGAGGACCAGGGTCGCGCCCAGGGCCAGGCCGATCCCGACGCCGGGGAGCGCCGGTCCGCGCGGCACCAGCGAGGCCGCCGTCCGGGGGGTGAGCACCGCGCGTCGCACCCGTCCCTGGGGGGCAGGGACGGAGCGCTGCGCACCGACCGTCACCGCGGCCACGAGGATCGCCGGGAGCAGGGCCAGCGCCAGGGCGAGCCAGACGGCGTCGAGGAAGACCGGGACGCCGTGCCACTCGCCGGCGTCCCAGGTCCATTCCGTCCCCTCCGGCCGGGCCTCAGCGGCCAGTCCGGCGAAGCCGGAGATGGAGCCCAGCAGCAGAGCGGTGACGGCGGTGGCCGCCCCGTGCGATCGGACACGCGCCAGGAGGGCGGCAGATGTGGTGGAGGGCCGCACGCTCAGCGCCGTGCCGATGACGATGGCCAAGACGCTCAGCACGGTGAGGACGGGCAGCAGGACGGTGAACAGCGCCATCACGACCTCCGGTGACGGGGAGCGACGAATGGCACCCCTTTGCGCCCACTGTATCAACACGGTGATACACGAGGAAGGGGTGTCCGCACGCACCACGGGGCGGGGACGTCCTCGTCCCCGCCCCGCCAGATGCCGCCGTCTCAGACCTCGCGCACCATGTCCTGGTACTCGGGGTAGCGGCGCAGGTAGTCCTGCACGTAGGAGCACTCGGGGGAGATCTTCTCGCCCTCGGCGCGGAGCCGGTCCAGGACGATCGTCACCAGGGCGCGGGCGTAGCCCTTCCGGCCGTGCGCCTCGTCGATGATGGTGTGCTGGAGGCGCACCACTGTCTCGTCCTCACCGCCGTTGGCCGCGGGGAGCTCCTCGACGTCGTAGCCCAGGAAGCCGATGAACACGCCGTCCTGGCGCATCTCGAAGCGCTGGCGGTCCGGATCCCGGGTCACCTGGAGGCGCTCGTGGACGATCTTCTCGGGGTGCTGGTTCGCGGTGGTCTCCATGCCACGAGCCTAGGCCCGCATGGTCAGTCGCTCCAGGGGTCGTAGACCTCGACGGCCACCACGGCGCCCTTGGCGTCCAGCCCCTGGTGCAGCACCAGCACGCCGCCCGGGCGCAGGTGCGGGTCCCGGCGCGGCAGGGCGGCCAGCACGTCGGAGGCCGGGCGGGCGGCGGCGTCGTCGACCTCCTCGAGGATCGAGGGGATCACGGGACGGTGCAGGCACAGCACCTGCGGACGACGCCGGGCCAGCAGGTCCCGGAACGCCCGCCGGGTCTTCTTGGGCTTCTCGCGCGCCGTGGTCTCGGTGAACGCGGACTTGGTCTTCAGGGGCAGTCGGGTGGCCTTCACGAAGGGGGCGAGGGTCTCCACGCAGCGCCGCCAGGGGGAGGAGACGACCCGCTCGGGGCGCCAGACCGCGATCAGGCGCGCCACCGAGTGGGCCTGGCGGCGACCGGTGGCGGCCAGCGGGCGCTCCTGCTCGGCGCGCGACCAGGACGAGCGCGGCTTGGCCTTCGCGTGCCGCAGCACCAGCAGCGGGACGGTGCGCAGGTGCCCGCGGGCGTCGGCCCGCTCCAGCCGATCCAGCGGCTCCAGGTCCGTGGCGTTGCTCAGCATCTCGCGGGCGCGGGCCGGGCTGACCCAGCGGGCCTCGTCGACCTCGTCGCCGTCGGGCGTCGGGCGCTGGCCGGTGGCCTCCCCGGCCCAGTACCAGACCTCCTTGGAGAGCATCCCCTTCCCCTTGCGGTCGGGGACGTCGTAGCGGGTCACGGCCAGCGGCAGGCCCGGGCGGAGGGTCAGCGCGACCTCCTCGGCGAGCTCGCGGGCGGCCGCCTCCGGGAGGGTCTCGCCGTCGTCCACCTTGCCCTTGGGCCAGGACCAGTCGTCGTAGCGGGGCCGGTGGATCACGAGGACCTCGAGGCCCTCGGCACCCGGACGCCAGGGGATCATGCCCGCGGCGAGCACCTCGGCGCCGGGCGCGGTGACGGCTCCGTCCGGGGTGGACCAGGCGGCGGCGCGGTCGTCGGGGTGCGCGGACATGGTGCGGGGGTCCTCCGGGGGGATGG